>CAJCIJ010000323.1 GCA_903970315.1 Actinomycetota bacterium | reverse complement strand
AGTACTCAGACGTCTGCACCGAACCCGATGGCCCGGAGATACCGACGGGCGAGGGCAACATCTGCGCCGATCCCAGGCTCGGCCGCGAAGGCACCGAGATCGCCGCAAGCCCCACGATCGCTGCGGGATCCGCGGCGCTGGTCCCCGCCGGCCTGACGACGGATCGGCTGGGCAACCCGCGGATCTTCTACGGACCGGCGACGTGTGCGGGGCCCGGGCCGGGGATCGTGGACATGGGTGCTTACGAGTTCGGGTCCCAGGGCGCCGTAATCCAGCCGCCGCAGCTGTCGTGCGCTACGACGACAACTACCAGCAAGGCGACCACCACCACTACGACCACCACTACGACCACCGCGCCGCAGCTGACCGGCCTCCGCCAATCGGCGAGCCAGTGGCGCGACGGCACCGCCGCGGCGAGGATCAGCGCCAAGCGCAAGGCCAAGCAACCGCCCGTCGGCTCGACATTCACCTTCACGCTGAACGAGGCGGCGAGCGTGACGCTGACATTCACAGAGCCCGTTGCCGGCCGGAAGGTCGGCAAGCAGTGCGTCGCCCAGACCAAAAAGAACGCCAAGGCCCATTCCTGCTCGCGCGCCGTGGTCGCGGGAACACTCAACTTTGCCGCGACCAAGGGGACCGACGAGGTGCACTTCGACGGTGTCATATCCAAGCGCCGCAAGCTCAGCCCGGGCCACTACACGCTGGCCGTCTCGGCGACCGACGCGGCGGGCCAGCACTCGTCCACCGAGCACCTCAGCTTCACCATCGTCAAGTAGGTCTCCGGCCGTCGGTCGTAGGGCACCGGGGACCGCGCGGGCCGGATGCGCCAAGTGCTACAACTAGCACATGGCTAGCACAGGCATACGCGAGTTGCGCCAGCGCGCAAGCGAGCTTTTGCGGCGTGTAGAGGCTGGAGAGACCATCGGGATCACCGACCGCGGCCGGCCGGTCGCGGTGCTGGCTCCGTTGCCCGACCAGGGCCCCACTGCCCAGCTGCTGGCCACCGGTGAGTTGGTTGCAGCCAAGGACACGCTTGCGAGCCTGCCGGCGCCCTTGCCGCTTGGACGTGGTGCTGAGCTGCCCTCGCGCGTGCTTGAGCGCTTGCGCCACGATGACCGCTGAGGGCGTCACCTACGTTGACTCGTCGGCACTGGTCAAGCTGGCGGTGCGCGAGCCCGAGTCCCGAGCTCTGCGCAGGCACCTGGCGCGCCGGCGGCCTTTGGTGTCGAGTGCTTTGTCGCACGTCGAGGTGGCCCGGGCGCTGATGGCCGCGGGCGACGAGGCGGTCGATCGTGGAGCGGAGGTCATGTCACGGATCGACACGTTGCGGATCACCGACCGCGTACTGACCGCCGCGGGGGCGGTGCGGCCGTCATCAGTGCGGTCGCTTGACGCCATCCATCTGGCCACGGCGCAGCAGTTCGCCCACGAGCTGCGCGAGATGGTCACCTACGACAGCCGCATGGCACAGGCCGCCGAGGGACTCGGTTGGCGTGTGGCGCAGCCGCGGTGAGTGAGTCGACACGCGCTCCACAACGGTCTGGCCCGCGCAAGGTGTCGGCGCCGGGCTATCCTTGCCGGGGCATCACGGTCCGGGGTAGCTCAATCGGCAGAGCGGGACCCTGTTAAGGTCAAGGTTGTGGGTTCGAGTCCCACCCCCGGAGCTTCAGTTTTGCACCGAACCGCGGGCACAGGCCGCCGCTAGGCCGCCACGTGGGCCCCGATCAGTCCCTCGACGAGCGAGGCCGCGGCGCTTGGCGCGTCGTGCTCTGAGGCCCAGTGTGCGAGGGCCTGGGCGCGCTGGCTCATCACCGGGGCTTCGAGCACCCGCTCCACCGCCAGGCGCACCGCGCGGGCACTTGTGAACCGGCCCGGGACCCTGACGCCGGCGCCCGACCAACTCAGGCGAGCTGCGTTCTCGTTCATGTCGCCTACTGCCGGGCACGCGACCGCGGGTACGCCGCAGGAAAGGGCACGCACCAGCGTTCCGTGACCGGCGTGGCACACCACGACATCGCACGCGGGCATCGTTCGCGCGTATGAGAGCCAGTCCACCAGCGTGATGTTGGCCGGCCAGTCGTGGTTGGCCGTGCGATCGGGCCCCACCGCGGCGCTGTCGGGGTGGTCCGCGGCGCTCTCTGGCTCGCGATCGCCGGGCGATGCCTGTGTCACGCTGGAGCGCCGGTTGACGGTCGCCAGCACGCGGACGGGCTCGCCGGCCAAGCCCTCCAGGCCGGCGCGCAGCAGGCGCTGCGTGGGGTCCTGGGAGGTCGAGGGGGCCAGCAACACCAGTGGCTCTGGTCCCGATGGAAGGGGTACCTCGGCGGTGGGCGGCTCCCACATCAGCGGGCCCACCACGTGCACGTGGGCCGGCCACGGGCGCGGGTACTCAAGCTGCGGGAACGTGGCCACGATCGCCAGCCGCTCGCTGATGCCGCCGTGCCCCTGGTCCACCGGCGCCAGCCCCAGGTGCGCGCGGACCGCGTTGAGGTCCCTGCGGCCCAGCTCCACGCCGGCGCGCATGGGCGCCTTCGCCAGCTCCCAGAACGCGCGACCAACGGGAGTGCGTGGCAGCTGTGCGCCCAGTGAGTAGATCGGCAGGCCCGGCGCATCGGGTGGATAGACGTGGGGTATGAGGGTCGCAAACGGCACGCCGTGGACCTCCGCGGCAAGGGCGGGGGCGAGGGTGAGGATGTCCGCGACGACGACGCTGGGCCAGAGCTGCTCGACCAGGGGCAACGTGTCGATGGCGGCCTGCTGCGCGGCCGCATAGAAGCCCAGCTGCGCTGGACCCACGGGCGGGGAGTC
>CAJCIJ010000322.1 GCA_903970315.1 Actinomycetota bacterium | reverse complement strand
ATCTCATCCGGCGTCAACCCCGCGTAGATGCCAACGGCATCAAAGAGCGCCAGCGATGCCGCCGTGCTCGACAGGCCACCCATGATCGCGGCCACGCCCGGAGCATCTGTGCCCTCGGCCGAGCCCGTGTCCGCCGCCGGTCCCTGGGGCATCTCGGCCAGATCCAGGCCGATGCGGCGAGCCAGCTCGGCGATCACCCACCAGCCGGGACGGGTGGCGCCCTGGCGTCCGATCGCCGGCCTTACGCGCTGCAGGCGGCCGTCGGGGTGGACCACCGTGCCGTCCTTCTCGGCGTAGGACTCCGCCGGGAAGATCACGTCGGCATGCTCGCGCAGGGCATCGGTGAGCAACTCGGAGTGGGCGATGACCCCGCGTGCGCCGTCCATGGCACGTTCCCAGGGCCGCTGCGGCAGCTCGGAGGTGGTGGGGTCGGCGTTGAGCAGGTAGAGCATCTCAAGCGAGCCCTCGGTCAGGGCGGCGGCCATGTCGCGGACTGCCACCGGCGCCTGGGAGGAGGACGAGGAGGGGGGTTGGGTGTCTTCCATTTGCGATGGCACGCGCGCGCGCGCGTGCGCGCGCGCTGCCATGCCAAAAGCGATAGGCACATACCCGGGCCCATAACCCGGCGCCACCCCCGCCTCCAGCAGTCCGCGGGCGTTGGTCTGTGCACCCGAAGGCACACCCAGCAGGCCTCGGGCACTTGCCGCGCCCAGAGGGCGCTCGTCGAGCTTCAGGCTTGCCGCGAGGCTCTCCAGGGCGGCAGTGGCCGGGCCCGCTTCCGAGAGCAGGCGCTGGCCGTAGAGGATCACCACGTCCTGGTCGGCCGCGGCGAGCAGCCCGGCGACGGCCTGCAGGTCAGCCGGCTGCACTCCGGCTGCGCCCGCCGCCTCGGCCGCGGCGGCGGCTGCGCCGGGCTCCTTGGCGCCGGCGACTGCAAGTGCCAGGGCATCCAGGATGGCGGCCCCTCCTCCGGGGGCGTAGCGCACCGACGCCGCAGCGATGCCGTCAAGCGATGACGGCCGCGGCGTGACCACGGCCAGCTTCACGGCGCTGCGCGTCACTCCCTTGCGGATGCGTAGGTCAAGAATCGGGATGTCGTCCACGGGCTCGGTGCCGATGACCAGCACCGTGTCGGCGTGCTCCAGATCGCTGACCGTGGCCTGGAGTGCGGGGCGCGCGAGGCGGTGCAGCTTGGCCGGGTCAGGCCCGGCGAGTGTGTCGATGTGCTCGGAGCCCAGGCCCTCGCGCAACAGCTTGGCCAGCAGGAACCCTTCCTCGCTGGTGCTCTGGCCACCTGCGATCGCCGCGACCTTGCCCGCCGAGCGCGAGAGCATTGCGGCGGCGGCGGCCAGCGCGCGCTCCCAGGGAACCTCGCGCAGCGCGCCGCCGTCGCGCACCATGGGCGCCGTGATGCGCTGGTCGGCGTGCACCGACTGGTAGGCAAAGCGACCTTTGTCGCACAGCCAGCCGTCATCGACCTCGGCGTGATCGCGCCCCAGCACCCGCATCACGCGCTCGTCACGGACGGTGAAGCCGATGTTGCACTGGGCGGGACAGAGCGTGCACACCGAGCCCGACCCCTCGTTGTCCCACGGCCGGGCGCGGAAGCGGTAGGGGACCGACGTGAGCGCCCCCACGGGGCACAGCTCGACGATGTTGCCCGAGAACGGCGCCACGTAGGGGTGGCCGTCGAAAGTCGCGATGTAGGAGTGCGCGCCGCGCTCGACGAGCACCAGCTGATGGTCCTGGGCGACCTCCTGGGAGAAGCGGGCGCAGCGGTAGCAGAGGATGCAGCGCTCGCGGTCGATCGCGACCAGCGGCGAGAGCTCGACGGGCTTGCGGAAGTGGCGCTTGGGCTCGACCACGCGCGAGAGGCCCGATCCCCAACCGAAGGTGATGTCCTGCAGGGGGCACTCACCGCCCTTGTCGCAGACGGGGCAGTCCAGGGGGTGGTTGACCAGCAGGAACTCCACGACGCCGCGCTGGGCGACCTTGACGGCGTCGGACTGGGTGTTTACAACCATGCCGTCCTTGACCGCCGTCGAGCACCCTGTTTGGAGCTTGGGGATGCCCTCGATCTCGACCAGGCACATGCGGCATGCGCCCACGGGCTGGCCGAGCTTTGGCTCATAACAGAACACGGGGATCTCGACGTCGCCTGCCTTGGCGGCGTCAACGAGCATGGTGTTCTCCGGCGCCGTGACCTCCAGGCCGTCGATCGTGAACGTGATGAGCTTTGGCTGCGGGCGCGCCATCAGGCAGCCTCCGCCAGGCGGGCGCGCTCGATCTGCTCTTCGAGCTCTGAGCGGAACTGGGCAATGATCGAGCCGATAGGCATGGCCATGGCGTCGCCGAGCACGCACAGGCAGTTACCGATGATGTTCTCCTGCACGCCCGCCATGATCTCCAGATCCATGGGGGTGGCGTCGCCGCGTTCGATGCGCCCCAGCATCTTCACGGTCCAGTTGGTGCCCTCGCGGCAGGGGGTGCACTTGCCGAAGGACTCGTGCGCGTAGAACTTGGCGACCTTCATCGCCACATCCAGGATGGGCGTGGAGTCGTCCACGACGATGATTGCGCCGGAGCCGAGCATCGACCCGGCCTTGGCCATGGCCTCGAAGTCATACGGAACGTCGAGCTCGGCAGCGGTGAGCACAGGCGCCGAGGAGCCGCCGGGAAACCAGCACTTGACCTGGCGCCCCTCCGGGGGTCCCCCGGCGAGGCCGTAGATGATCTCGCGCGACGGGATGCCGAGCTCGATCTCGTAGTTGCCCGGGCGCTGCACGTGGCCGGACACGGACACCACCTTGGTGCCGCTTGAGCCCTCGCTGCCCAGCTTTGCGTACTCGGCTCCGCCCATGCGCATGATCACGGGCACGGTCGCCAGGGTCTCGACGTTGTTGATCAGGGTGGGCGACTGGTAGAGGCCGGCGAGCGCCGGGAATGGGGGCTTCAGGCGCGGGTTGCCGCGCTTGCCCTCCAGCGAGTCCAGCAGGCCGGTCTCCTCGCCGCAGATGTAGGCCCCGGCGCCGCGGTGGACGACCAGCTTCAGCGAGTGCTGCGAGCCCAGGATGTTTTCGCCCACGAGCCCGGCCTGGAGCGCTTCGGCAACCGCTGCTTCGAGGATGTCGGCCTGCAGGGAGTACTCGCCGCGGATGTAGATGAAGGCCTCACCGATACCGGCGGCGTGACAGGCGATCACGATCCCCTCGATCAGCATGTGCGGGGACTTCTGCATCAGCTCGCGGTCCTTGAACGTGCCGGGCTCGGACTCGTCGGCGTTGCACACCAGGTACTTGACCATTGCGCCCTTGGGCAGGAACGAGACCTTCTTGCCCATCTGGAAGCCGGCGCCCCCGCGGCCGCGCAGGCCCGAGGCGTTGAGCTCGTCCAGGACCGCCTCCGGGTCTGACTTCAGCGCCTTTTCCAGGGCCTCGTAGCCGCCGCGGCGCCTGTAGACCTCCACGGTCGCCAGGCCGGGCTCGTCGATGCCGTCGAGCAACAGCTTGACGGGCGTCTTGCCCGCCATGGACGCCTTGGCCGGCTTGGCGGCGTCGGTGGGTGGGGCGGCGGCGGGGTCTGCGCAGGGCATGTTCGCCAGCTGCTTTGACTCAAGGACCGGGCGCCCGGCACGCAGGTCGTCAAAGAGCACGGACACGTCGCTGGTCTCCAGGGGCCCCACGTAGGTGCCGTCGACGGAGGCCATGGGGGCAAGCTCGCAGGCGCCCAGACACTCAAAGGAGCGCACGTTGATCGCGGGATCGTCGCCTGCGGCCTGGGCGATGGCGGCATAGATTGCGTCGGCGCCGCGCAGCGAGCACGAGATGTTGGTGCACACATAGACCGAGTGGTGGGCCACGGGCGTGGGCCGCTCGGTCTCGAGCATGTCGTAGAACGTCGCCACGGCCTCCAGCTCACCGGGCGTCAGGGCCATCACGCAGGCGACCTGCTCGACGGCTTCCGGCGAGCACCAGCCGTGCACGCGCTGGGCGGCCGCCAGGGCGGGCAGGATCGCCGAGCGCGGGTTGGGGTACTTGGCCATGTGGGCCTCGATCTCTGAGCGCAGCTCGGCAGGCACGGGCGTCGTGGCGGCGTCGGGGACCGCAGCGGGATCCTTGGCGGGGTCCACCGCTGCGTCCCATCCGGGCACGCGCGAGCCGTGCGCAAAGCGCGGGACTTGTGTTGGCGCTGGAAGGTCCATGGGTCCGGGTTAGCGGTCGATGCCGCCCAGAATCGGGTCGAGCATGGCGACGGCGGCGATGAGGTCGGCCAGGTAGGAGCCCTCGCACATCGCCGAGAGCGCCTGAAGATTTACAAAAGAGGGGTCGCGCATGTGTACCCGTGCGGGCTTTGACGATCCGTCGGAGCGCACGAAGCAGCCCAGCTCGCCGCGTGCGGACTCGATCGGGAAGTACGCCTCGCCGGGCGGCACGCGAAAGCCCTCGGTGACGAGCTTGAAGTGGTGGATGAGCGCCTCCATGGAGGTGGCGAGCTCGTGCCGCGGCGGCAGGGCCACCTTGCGGTCGGTGGTTATGTGCGGGCCTTCCGGCAGTCCATCCAGGGCCTGCTCGATGATCTTCACCGACTCGTAGATCTCGGCCAGGCGCACAGCGAAGCGGTCGTAGTTGTCGCCCACCGTGCCCACGGGGATCTTGAAGTCGAAGTCGTCATAGGAGCAGTAGGGGCTTGCCTTGCGCAGATCCCAGGGCACGCCGGCGGCGCGCAACAGAGGCCCCGTGACTCCCAGGTCAAGCAGCGTCTGGGCATCGACAGCGCACGTGCCACGCAGGCGCTGGAGCACGATCTCGTTGGCGCTGACGAGCTTGCCGTACTGGTCGGCGCCGGCGGGCATGGCTTTCAGAAACTCGCGCAGCTTGGCCTCCCAGCCGGCGGGCACGTCCTCGATGACGCCCCCGACCTGGAAGTAGCGGGTGTGCATGCGCTGCCCGGATGACTGCTCGAACAGGTCCAGGATCATGTCGCGCTCGCGCAGGCAGTAGAAGAAGGGGGTGATGGCGCCGAGGTCAAGCACGCCCGTGCCAAGCCAGAGCAGGTGTGAGGCGATGCGGTTGAGCTCCAGGTGGATCACGCGCAGGTACTGGGCGCGCTTTGGAACCTCGACCTCCAGCAGCGTCTCCACGGCGCCGCAGTAGGCCATGGAGTTGAAGTAGTAGGAGAGGTAGTCCATCCGCTCGACCACGGGGATCACCTTCCAGTAGGCCTTGTCCTCGGCGGTCTTCTCGATGCCCGTGTGGACGTAGCCGATGATGGGCTTGACCTCGCGCACGACCTCGCCCTGGAGGGTGACGACGAGGCGCAGGACGCCGTGGGTGGCCGGATGATGGGGCCCCAGGTTCAGCGTGAGCAGCTCCTGGGTCTCGCGGCCGCCGCCCCAGTCTTCGGCCTGTTCGGCGAGCTGCTGGGAGACGGGCCCCAGCACGATGCCGTCCTCGCCCTTGCGGTAGTCCGAGGAGACGCTCATTCTGGGGATCCCAGGTGGCGGTAGTCGTTGTAGGTGAACAGCACAGGCTCACCGCCGATGGGAAAGTCGCGTCGCTGCGGGTGGCCCTCGTAGTCCTCGGGCATGAGTATCCGCGTGAGGTTGGGGTGGCCGCGGAAGATCACGCCGAACATGTCGTAGACCTCGCGCTCGGGGTGATCGGCGGTGGGCCAGTGCGGGGTGACGGAGTCAAGCTCGGGCGCATCGGTGTGCAGCCGCACGCGCACGCCGATGCGGTCCACCCGCTGCATGTCAAGCAGCTCGTAGTGGACGCCCAGGCGAGGCTCCTCGGGGTAGTAGTCCGAACCGTGCACGCTGGCCAGGAAGCGGTAGCCGCTGGAACGCAGGTGCTCAAGGACGGCGACGATCCGCTTGGGATCGACCGCGAGCGTGGCCTGGTTGCGGAAGTAGATGGTGTCGAGCACTGCGCCGGCGCCTACGTCGGCGGCTCCCTCGAGCTGTTGGGCGATCAACTCGAGCCCGGTTGCGTCCGGCATCGTCGCTAGCCGTCCCCGGGCTCGCCGCCCTGCGACTGGTACTGCGCCGTTGCTCCCAGGACCTCCTCGGTTCCGACGGCGCCGTAGCGCTCGCGCCAGCCGGGCTCCTGGCGCTGCTGGACGAGGTCGCGGAGCTTCAGGACACCGTGCATGAGCGCCTCCGGCCGCGGTGGGCAGCCGGGGACGTGCACGTCGATGGGCATGAACTTGTCGGCGGGCACGATGGCGTAGTTGTTGAAGACTCCCTGCGACGAGCAGCACGCGCCCATGGCGATGGCCCACTTGGGCTCGAGCATCTGGTCATACAGGCGGCGGATGATGGGCGCCATCTTGATCGAGAC
>CAJCIJ010000321.1 GCA_903970315.1 Actinomycetota bacterium | reverse complement strand
TACACTCTTTCCCTACACGACGCTCTTCCGATCTGCTGCTGGTCGGTCTGCTTGCCGCAGCGGCACGCGATCCCGATCTGGCATCGGCGCTGTCCGAGCAGCTTCACCGGCATGGGGCGCCAACGGTCGCGGAGCTTCTGGACCGTGCCTGCAAGCGGCAAGAGATCGGCCCGGCGATCGATGCGATCCTGATCGGCGAACTGGTGCTGGGTGCACTGATAATGCACGTACTGGTGCTGGGGCTGCCAGGCGACGCGGCGTTTATCGGCCGTCTGATCGACGACATCGTCATCCCGGTGCTCGGCGCCGGCGAGCGCGAGCGGGGCTAGCCGCGCCGACACACCTTTGATCGCTGTCGGTAGGTGTGCTTGCTCTCGACATCTACCCCACCGACGGCCGCCCCACACCGCCAGCCGACTCCCACCGTCAGCGATTTAGCGACCTGGAATCCGGGTAAGGGACGCCGCAGCGCGCACTGCCTAGCAGTCCGCCCACTGCACCCACCGGCGAGTCAGGAAGGTAGATATGAGCGACGGCGTTCAGACAGGCACGATCAAAACACGGATCCCAGCGCGCCTGGATCGGCTGCCCTGGTCACGTTTTCATTGGATGGTCATCGCCGGGCTGGGCACGGCGTGGATCCTCGACGGCTTGGAGGTCAATGTCGTTGGCTCGATCTCCAGCCGGCTCGCAGAACACGGCGCGGGCACGGGCCTGACGGCCGGCGACGTGTCCGGTTGGGCGGCTTCGCTGTACATCGCTGGAGCCTGTCTGGGCGCGATCGTGTTCGGCCAGCTCACCGACCGCTTGGGCCGCAAACGCCTGTTCATGGTGACTCTCACCATCTACCTGCTGGGCACCGTGCTCACCGCCCTGGCGTTCTCCCCCTACTGGTTTTTCGCGTTCCGCTTCCTGACGGGCATGGGGATTGGCGGCGAGTACAGCGCCATCAACTCGGCGATTGACGAGCTGATCCCGGCCAAGCACCGCGGCCGAACCGACGTCTCGATCAACGGCAGCTACTGGCTCGGCGGCATCGGCGGATCGCTGCTTGCGGTCGTGCTGTTGAACACCGCCATCTTCCCGGTTGACCTCGGCTGGCGGCTGTCGTTTGTGCTCGGTGCCCTGATCGGGCTCGCCGTACTGTTCGTCCGCCGGAAGGTGCCCGAGAGCCCTCGGTGGCTGTTCATCCACGGACGCGAGCGCGAGGCCGAGCGGGTCGTTACTGACATCGAACGTCAGGTCACTGAACAGCGCGGCGGCAAAGCGCTCGCGGAGCCCGAGGGCGAGCCGTTGACTGTGCGCCAGCGTAGGACTGTCCCACTGACCCTGATCCTGCGCTCGGTCGTCACCATGTACCCGCGGCGCACAATCCTGGGGCTATCGCTGTTCATCGGCCAGGCGTTTCTCTACAACTCGATCCTGTTCGGGTTCGGCAATCTGCTGAGCGTCTACTTCCACACGCCGTCGGGCAACACCCCGTACTACCTGGCGGTCTTCGCGGTGGGCAACTTCGCCGGCGCGCTGCTGTTGAGCCCGTTCTTTGACACGGTCGGCCGGCGCCCCATGATCGCGGGGACCTACCTGACCGCCGGTGCCCTGCTGATCGGAACAGGCTTTTTGTTCAAGGCGCACGATCTCGACGCGGTCTCCTTCACTGCGTGCTGCTGTGCTGTCTTCTTCTTTGCCTCGGCAGGCGCCAGCGCCGCCTATCTGACCGTCTCTGAGGTCTTCCCGCTGGAGACCCGCGCGCTGTGCATCGCGGTCTTCTATGCCGTCGGCACGGGGATCGGCGGCATCATCGGACCCCAGGTCTTCAGCCGCATGATCAACACCGACAGCTACGAACAGGTGTTTCTGGCCCTCGGGCTGGGAGCGGTGATGATGATCCTCGGTGGCCTCGGCGAGCTGGCGTTCGGCGTCAAGGCCGAGCGCGAAAGCCTGGAGAGCATCGCCCGGCCGCTGGCCGTGGCCGACGACTCCCGGTCGCCCGGGCACCCACAGTCAAGCGTCGTCGCCACGGCGTAATGCCTCTGTGAGGCTACAGACGCCTCAGCTGGAGGTCAGCTCGACGGGTGCCGAAAGCGCACCGTGATCTCCTGATCGGGGCTGCGCTGCTCGATCTGCGCCAAAGCGGTGCGCGCACGTTCATCTGCCGGACGGACCACCGCCAACAGGCTGCGCGGCCACAGTCGCCGCGCGAGCACAGCGTTTGCCTCGGCCGCGTAGAGCGTCGTCTGCGCGCCCAGGTGCAGCCACGCAAGCAGGCCAATGACGAGCGCAAACACGCCATAGGTGCCGGTGGCCTTGGCGACGACATGATCGACGTAGTAGCCGCCGAGCAGCTGGACGACCTCCCACACCGATCCGCCGATCACGACGCCGACCCAAAGGCAGCGCGTGGGCACCGACGAGGCGGTCAACAACCGGAACGCCGCCCCGAACATGACCATGTTGAGCGCCAAGGACAACACGACGCCTGCGGCCTGGGCTGCCACGCCACCGAGGCCGCCGGCGACCAAGCCGGCGAGTGCCGAGGAGACCACGAACAGGATCCCGATGGTCCCCACAACCGCGAGGCCGCGCAGGCGCGCCCGCAGGAAATTTGGGCGATCTGCGTATGGGATCGCCCAGACCTTGTTGAAGGCATTTTCGGCAGCCTGAGTAACACCCAGGCCGGCCCACAACAGGCCGACCACACCGATCGCCACCGCCAGCACGTGACCGTGGAGCTGCCGAGTACGCAGATCGGCGCCGATCACGGGGAACCGGCCGAGCACTGACTGGCTTACAGCGCGCTCGGCGCTGGGGTCTCCGTGCAGGACGTACGCCAGGACCGTCACGAACACGAGCAGGAGCGGAAACAGTGACAGGAACGCGTAATAGGCGATAAGCGCGGCCAGGTTGGAGGCCTGGTCGTCGGAGAATTTCTTGATCACAGCCGCCGGTACGGCGAGTGCCGGACGGTCAGGCTGAACCCGATCGAAGGCCCGCAGGGGCCGCAGGAGGTCCACGCGCATGGTGCAGCCTAACGCGGCTGGATCGCGGCTGGAGAATCCCCGCCCGCCGCTCCGGCCGCTCCGGCCGCCTGCACACCTTTTCCCACGGGCTCGGCCGGACCGGGACCGGGCGCAAGCACCGGCGGCGGGCCGGGGGGCGTCTGCGGCGGCCCTGACGGGCGGGGCGCAGGCTCCGGCGGGCTGGCATCGGGATCGTCGCGGTAGGGCCCCGACGGGTGCGGCGGACCGGGCACCTCCCCCGGTGGCTCCACTGGCTGCTCGGTCTCGGGCGTAGGCCAATGCTGGTTCTGCGTCGTCGCTTTCGAGTTCCAGCGCAGATGGCGGTCGCAGGCAGGACTCTGCTGTCGCTTGAACTCATCCCGGGGCACGGGCGCTCCCTCAATTGGTGGGCGGTGATCCTGCCCACTGCCTACCCGACGACTGCTCGCACAAACGCGCGCGCCGGATCCGCGGCGCTGACCTTGGGGTAAGGTTGTTGTCACGTGGCCGACGCGCCCACACCAATCACAGGTCGCTGCCTGTGCGGCGCCGTGACATACAGCGTTGACGGCGGGCCAGTGTGGCAAGGCGCTTGTTACTGCTCCAACTGTCAGCGCCAGACGGCCACAGCGTTCTCGGTGATCGTAGGCGTGCTGAGCAAGGACCTCACGGTCGAGGGCGCCACGCTTGCGACCGTAGACACGGTCAGCGAGGGCTACGACAGCACGACCGAGCGACGCTTCTGCTCGGCTTGCGGGTCGCCGATCTTCAGCACGATCGCGGCGATGCCGGGAGTGGCGTTCCTGAAGGCTGGAACGATCGACGACACGTCTTGGATCCAACCGACAGTCGAGATCTGGACGGACTCGGCCCCGTCGTGGGCACCGCACTTCGAGAACGCCGTGCGCTTCGCCACGGTGCCGCCGGCTGGCTGAGCGCCGCTGGCCTGACCGTCTCGGCGGTCGTCGCGACTGGCGACGTTCGCCGCTGCAGACTGGCTTTGACTTGGACCGTAACGGTCCCTCGCGACACGGCCCCTACTAAGCAAAAGGCCCGCTAACGCGGGCCTTTTGCTTATCGGGACGGCCGGATTCGAACCGGCGACCGCCCGGC
>CAJCIJ010000320.1 GCA_903970315.1 Actinomycetota bacterium | reverse complement strand
GCAGCGCCTCCACGTCCAGGGGCCCGGCGCCGGAGACGATCAGCACGATCGAGAAGCGACCGCCCAGGATGGACATCTGCGAGTCCTCGATGTTCAGCCCATGCGCGAGCAGGTCCGAGGTGACTCCGGCGACGATGCCCGGGCGGTCGCTGCCGATGACTGAGAGTGAAAAGCGGGCCACGAGGCCCCTCAGGATAGGTCGTGCAGGTCGGCGACCACTCAGTCCTCGGCGGTCCAGGCGCCACCGACCGCCCCGGCGGCTTGCAGGGCGGCTATCTGGTCGGGGTCATAGCCCAGCTCGGCGGCCACAGCGAGCGAGTGCTCTCCCAGCGCCGGAGCCGGCGCACGCGCCGGGTCGCCAGGGGTGCGCGAGAGCCCGATCGGGTTGCCGAGCTGCTGGAGGGGCTCCGACGCGCCGGGTTGCTGGACCTCGACCACCATCCCACGGGCGCGCACAAGCTCTGAGTCAAGCGCCTCGGCCAACCCCAGCACGGGCTCAAGGCAGCACTCATGCTCGGCGGCAAACTGCTGCCACTGCGAGCGGGTGCGCGACAGAAAGATCTCCTGGAGTGCGCCGTGAGCGGGCGACCCGGGATGGTCAAACTGGGCGCTGGACAGATCGCTGCGCCCCACGCCGTCGCAGAATGCAGCCCAGAACTTGGGCTCAAGAGCGCCCAGGGTCACCCATCCGTCGGCGCACTCATACGGCCGGTAACAGATGACCGAGCCGGCGAGAGGGAGATCGCCGCGCGTGGGTGGCACACCGTCGGAGAAGAGCTTCGCGGCGACCATCCCCAACCACGAAAGCGCGCCGTGGGCCATGGAGATGTCCACGAACTGGCCCTCGCCGGAGCCCGGGACACCGCCACCGCCGTCGCGCTCACGCAGCGCTGCCATCACGGCAAAGGCCGCCAGCAGCGCCCCACCCCCGAGATCGGCAATCTGGCCGGCGGCCAACACGGGCGGGCCACCGCGCTCGCCGGTGAGATCAAGCATCCCGACCAGCCCCAGGTAGTTGATGTCGTGCCCGGGGTCCTGCCGCTTGGGGCCGTCCTGGCCGTAGCCGGAGATGGCGCAGTAGACGAGACCGGGGTTGTGCTCGCGCAGGCGCTCGTAGCCCACCCCGAGGCGGTCCATGACACCGGGACGGAAGGACTCGATGAGGACGTCGTAGCGAGCCACCAGGCGCGTGAGCACCTCGCGGCCGGCCTCCTGCCTGAGGTCGATGCGGATGGAGCGCTTGTTGCGGTTCAGCGCCAGAAAGAGTGCCGAGCGAGCGCTGGGGTCGACGTCGTCGCGCAGCGGCGGCACCCAGCGCATGTAGTCGCCCGCCGCGGTGTCCTCCACCTTCAGCACCTCGGCACCCAGATCGGCGAGCAGCAGCGAGCAGAACGCCCCTGGCAGCAGTCTTGTCAGGTCAAGGACCTTCAGGCCCGCCAGCGGTAGAGCGGTCATGCGGGGATGCCTCCGGGCGCGGGAGCGCCACCGGGGCCAGGCGAGCGGACGGGGATGCCCAGCATCTGGCGCGCCTCGCTGACGTTCGCCAGACGCCGGCCGGCAGCGAGGGTCATCTGCGCCGCCACCGCCACAAGCTCACCATTTGACGACGCCACGTCGCCGTTGGGGAGGCGGAAGTTGTCCTCCAAGCCCACCCGCACCGAGCCCCCCAGGGACAGAGCCGCGGGGATCAGTGCCCACTGCGGGCGGCCGATCCCGATGACCCCCCAATGGTGCGGGCAGTCGGGCATGTTCTCGGCCATGGCCGCCAGGTTACCTGGGGTGGCCGGGGCTCCGCCCAGGACGCCCAGCACGAAGTCGGCGTGCACTGGCGGCGCAAGCAGTCCCATGTCGAGCAGCGGCGCGATCGAGCCCACGTGTCCTAGATCAAAGCACTCGTGCTCGGGCTTGATGGACAGTGCGCGCATGGCCTCCAGCAGCTCGATGATCTCGCCGAAGGGGTTGGCGAAGACCATGTCGAACACGAACGCCCTACGGGCGGAGGAGTACTTGGCGTAGTTCATGGAGCCCATGTTCAGGGCGGCGACTTCGGGCAGGCACGCCTCCAGGTAGGCCACGCGCTTGGCCACCGGCACACCCACGGTCCCGGTCGAAAAGTTGACGATCGCCGCATCGGCCACCTCGGCGCGGATCGCGGCTGAGATCGCTGCGAAGTCCTCGACCTCATAGCTGGGTGTGCCGTCGGGCTTGCGCGCGTGGATGTGCAAATGCACCGCCCCCTCGTCGACGGCGCGACGAGCCTCGGCGGCGTACTCCTGAGGCGTGTAGGGAATGGCAGGGCACTGATCGCGGTTGGCCAGCACCCCGGACAGCGCACACGTCAGGACAACGGGATCTTGCAAGCTCACACGGGGACCACGCCGTTGCGCTTGAACGGGCGCTGGACCCGCTTGCCCTCCGCCATGGCGAGCGCCGCAATCACCGTCGGCCGCGTCTCGCGTGGGTCGATGACGTCGTCGATCATGGCGTTACCGGCGGCCGTGTACACGTCGATGGTCTCGCGCACCTGCTCGGTCAGCTCGGCACGCTTGGCCTCGGGATCGGGCGCCGCCTCGATGGCCTTGCGGCCGATGATGTTGACCGCGCCCTCGGGGCCCATGACGCTGATCTCGGCTGTCGGCCAGGCCACGATCAGATCGGGCTCATAGGCGCTGCCGCACATCACGTAGTAGCCGGCGCCGTAGGCCTTGCGCACGATCACGGTGATCTTGGGCACCGTGGCGGTTGAGACGGCTTGGAGCATCTTGGCCCCGTGGCGGATGATGCCGGCGGCCTCGACCTTGGTACCCACCATGAACCCAGGCACATCGACCAAGAACAGCAGGGCGATGCCGAAGGCGTTGCAGAGATTGATGAAGCGGGCGGCCTTGTCGGCGGAGTCGTTCTCCAGGATGCCCCCCAGGTGCTTGGGCTGATTGGCCACGATCCCCACGGGCCGTCCGCCCATCCGCGCCAGGCAGGTGATGATCGACTTCGCCCATGCTCCCTTGATGTCCAGGTACTCACCGTCGTCGACGATGCGCCGGATGATCTCGTACATGTCATAGCCCCTGCGGCTGGACTCCGGCAGCACCTCGAGCAGCTGCTCGTCGGCGCGGTCTGATGGATCGTCGGCGGCGACTGTGGGCGGCTGCTGCTCGCAGTGCGAAGGGAAGTAGGACAGGTAGCGCTTGATCGTGGCGATGCACTGCTCGTCGGAGTCCACCTCGATATCGCCCACGCCGGATACGCGGCAGTGGACCGCCGAGCCCCCCAACTGCTCCTGGGTGACATCCTCGCCCGTGACCGCCTTGACCAGATGCGGGCCGGCGAGCGCCATCGAGCCGCGACCGGCCACCATGGGCACAAAGTCGGCAAGCGCCGGGATGTAGGCGGTGCCGGCGGCGCACGGTCCCATCACCGCCGCCACCTGCGGGATCACGCCGCTCATCACGGCCTCTTCGCGAAACAGGGCGCCGCTGCCGGCAAACAGCGAGCCGGCCGCCTCCTGGATGCGCGCCCCGGCGGAGTCAAGCAGCCAGATGAACGGGATGCGCTTGGTCAGCGCCATCTGCCGCAGGCGCGTGACCTTCAGCTCGCCGGTGGTCCCCATCGACCCTGCCATGACAGTGAAGTCGTAGGCCGCCACACACACCAGCCGGCCGTCGATGGCGCCGTATCCCGTGATCACGCCGTCGGCGGGGGCATCGACCCCCTGCATGGCGGCGTGCGAGTAGTGCGGCCGCGCATGGATCCCGAGCTCGCAGAACGTGCCGTCGTCGATCAGCAGGGCGATGCGCTCGCGCGCGCCCAGCTTGCCCGCGGCGTGCTGGCGATCAAGCTTCTCCTGGCCGCCGCCGGCCTGGATGCGTCGCCGGCGTGCGTGCAGGTCGTCGGTGCCCGAGCCCATCGGTCGGTCGTCGGTTCCGGAGCTCATCGGTCGCGCCAGACCGGCTGGCGCTTGTCAAAGAAGGCGCTGACACCCTCGACGATGTCCTCGGTGGACAGTGCCAGGCTCAGTTGCGAGCGCAGGTAGTCAAGGGCATCGTCGAGGTCCATGTCGGCCTGCCTGCGCATGGCCTGCT
>CAJCIJ010000319.1 GCA_903970315.1 Actinomycetota bacterium | reverse complement strand
CCCCGCCAGCTTACCCTGCCCTCCTGCGGCCCAAGGGGCGCGCGTGCTGAGCGCACGAGCCGGTTGGCGCCACCCAGCGTGCCTGCTGTCAGCAGACGCCGCTGCTGTCAGCTGTGCGTCGGTGCTTGCAAGCGACGGGTCTGCTGGGCGGCCTCGTGCACGAACGCGCCCACCACGGGGCTGTCGGGATCGGCCTCTGGATGCCACTGCACGCCCAGCACGAAGGCGCGCTCGGGCATCTCGATCGCCTCCGGCAGACCATCGACGGTGGCCCGCGCGCTGACCACGAGACCGTCGCCCACGCGATCGACTCCCTGATGGTGGTGGGACTTGGCCACGTGACGCGGCTCGCGCGTGACCCGCCCCACAAGCGAGCCGGGCACGATCTCGACATCGTGGTCGGATCCGTCGAAGGAGCCGGCCACACGCCGGTGCTCGTCGTGCCCCTGGATCTCCGGCAGATGTTGCAGCAGCGTGCCCCCGCATGCCACATTGATCAGCTGCATACCGCGGCAGATGCCAAGCACGGGCATGTCGCGGGCAATCGCGCCGGTGGCCATGGCGATCTCAAAGACATCGCGGCCGCCTGGCGCGGCTTCGGTCTCGGGATGCGCCTCGGCGCCGTAGCTTGAGGGATCGATGTCAGCGCCACCGGCAAGCAGCAGGCCGTCGAGAAGATCAAGCGCCTCGCTGGGATCCTCGGCAAGCTGCTCGTCGGGCGCGAGCAGCACAGCAACCCCGCCCGCGCCCTGCACGGCCCTGACGTAGTTGCGCGGCAGCAGCAATGCCTCCTGGTCCCAAACGCTCCATTTCGCCCGCTCCTGGGCGGTGCAAATGCCTATCACCGGTCGCGCGCCCATGCACACAAGATAGGCCGTGCAAGCCTCCGATGACGGCCTCCAACACTCTCCGTGGCGACTCTGAATAGAATCGCGCGCCATGGCCCCGCTCGTCGCCCTGCCGCTGGCGTTCTCGATCGTCCCGAAGGCTGGTGGATCCCCCAACGCCAACCACGAGCAATCGATCTACATCTTTACGCTCGTCTTCGCGTTCATCATCTTCTTCGGCGTCGAGGGGATTCTCGGGTACACCCTCTGGCGCTACCGCGCACGCAAGGGCGCTGTCGCCGATCAGATCCACGGCAACACCCGCCTTGAGATCGGCTGGACACTGGGCGCCGTGGCTCTGCTCGCGATCCTGGCTGTATTCACGTTCGTCAAGCTGGGGTCGATCGTGGACCCCGCCAAGTCCGGCACCGAAGGCGAACAGCTCGCGGCCAACAACGGCACGCTGTACGCCGATCTCGAACGGCCCAGCCCGCCGTCGGGCAAGTCACTGGAAATCAACGTCGTCGGCCGCCAGTACATCTGGCAGTACGTCTACCCCGGTGGCGTGGGCAAAGAAAAGTTCGCCCCCACATACGCGTACGAGAAGATGGTCGTGCCAACCGAAACCACGGTGATCCTCGACGTGGTCTCCGCCGACGTGGTCCACTCCTGGTGGGTGCCGGAACTCGGCGGCAAGGTGCAAGCCGTCCCCGGATATCACAACTACACCTGGTTTAAGATCTCCAAGCCCGGCGTCTACCACGGGCAGTGCGCAAACCTGTGCGGTCGCGGGCACGCCCGCATGATCGCCACGGTCGAAGCCGTGCCCGTTGCTCAGTACGAAACCTGGCTTGCAAACCAACAGCGCGGACTCCAAGAAGCGGACGCCGAAGCGGCTAAGGCACGCGAAAAGCTCACAAGCCACGCCGGCGCCGAATCCGTCGAACACGCATAGGAACCGACATGGCCACAGCATCCACAGCGACAGCCCCCACGACGACCACGGCGATCGCGGTGCCCCAGATCGTCGCCCACCGCGCCGAGCACGAGCCAAGCGGGTTTCTCAGTTGGGTCACCACGACCGACCACAAGCGGATCGGGATCATGTACATGGTCACGACGTTCGTGTTCTTCTGCCTCGGAGGCACCGAGGCGCTGATGATGCGGCTGCAGCTGGGTGTGCCGGACAACACGCTCGTAACCCCGCAGATCTACAACCAGCTGTTCACGATGCACGGCACCACGATGATCTTCCTGTTCGTGGTGCCAATGATGGCGGGCTTCGCCAACTACTTCTTGCCGCTGATGATCGGCGCGCGCGACATGGCGTTCCCACGACTGAACGCGCTTTCGTACTGGCTGCTGCTGGCCGGCGGCATCGTCTTTTACGCCTCGCTGTTCTGGAACCCGCCGGAAGCCGGCTGGACAAGCTACCCACCGCTTTCCGGGATCACCTACTCACCCGGTGGTGGTCAGGACGCCTGGATCTATCTGGTCCACCTCACGGGCCTGTCCTCGATCCTGGGCGGCATCAACTTCTACGTGACGATGGCGACCATGCGTGCGCCCGGCATGAGTTGGAGGCGCGTGCCGCTGTTCTTGTGGTCCGTGCTGGCGTACGCGGTGATGATCATCGTGGCCATGCCCGTGATCGCCGCTGCGGTGACGATGCTCTTGACCGACCGCCACTTCGGCACCCACTTCTTCGACGCCACGAGCGGGGGTACACCGCTGCTGTGGCAGGACCTGTTCTGGTTCTTCGGGCACCCCGAGGTCTACATCATGATCCTGCCCGGATTCGGGATCATCTCGGAGGTCCTACCCGTGTTCGCCCGAAAGCCGATCTTCGGCTATCCCTCGATCGTGGCCGCGACGGTGGGCATAGCGCTGCTGAGCCTGTTCGTATTCGCCCACCATATGTTTGCGGCGCCCATTCCCAGGGCTGTGCTCATCTTCATGATGCTCAGCTCGTTGACGATCGGTGTCCCGACAGGGGTCAAGATCTTCAACTGGATCGCCACGTTGTGGCGGGGCACGATCGAGTTCAAAACGCCGCTGTTGTTCTCGGTCGGGTTCATCTCGCTGTTCATCATCGGCGGGATCTCGGGCGTGTTCCTGGCCTTGTTCCCCGTCGACTGGCAGCTGAACGAAACGTACTTCGTGGTCGCCCACATCCACTTCGTGCTCGTCGGAGGCTCGGTGATGACGATCTTTGCGGGCATCTACTTCTGGTACCCCAAGATCACGGGCCGCATGCTCGACGAGCGCCTGGGCAAGCTCAGCTTCTGGCTGATGTTCTTGGGCATCCTGGCGACGTTCATGCTTCAGCACATAATGGGGCTTGAAGGCATGCCGCGGCGCGTGTATGAGTACTCAAACGTGGGCAGTCTCGCCATCGACAACCTGATCTCGACGATCGGCTCGTTCATCCTTGCCGCGGGCGTGCTGGTGACGATCATCAACGTCTGGCGCAGCCTCAAGCGCGGCGCGATCGCCGGTCCGGACCCCTGGCAGGCGAACACGCTCGAGTGGTTTACGACCTCGCCGCCGCCCGTGCACAACTTCGACGTGGTCCCGCGGGTGCGCTCGCTTGAACCGATGAAGGACTACCGGCGTGAAGTGCAGGCTCGCACCTCCTCCACGCCCGCCCGCGGACCGGCCACGGTACCGGCGGGAGCCACACAAGTGGGCATCTAGCAAGATGCG
>CAJCIJ010000318.1 GCA_903970315.1 Actinomycetota bacterium | reverse complement strand
TGAGCACCTTCGTGGCGCCCTCTCCCAGCTCGAACGCTGCATGTCCAAGAAAGCGAATCTCCACGTTCACCGCCTATAGATCGAGTTGCCGTGATGGGGCCACCGCTGCCCTGCGCCATCGCAGCGCAGTCTCATGGCCCGCAGGCCGCCAATGGCCGTGGCACCCACCATACCTGGCGCGTTATGCGCTGTCGGTCCCCATGCGCGCAAGACCCAACCCCACGACAAGGCCGATCACGGCCCCCACCACTCCCGACAGCCAGCTGGCTTCCGGACGAGCAAAGGGCAACACCAGCAGCGCAGCCGCAATCACCCCAACCGCGAGCAGGTCGCCTTCGTAGTGGTCTCCACGCCGGGCCGCAAGCAGATCCGGCACCGCCCACGCCGCGAGCAGGGCCAGCGCGCAACCGTTGGCGCCGGAGACAAAGCCGTCGTGCGGGTAGACAGCGAGGGTCGCCAGCGCTCCCGCCACGCCGGACGCAAAGAAAAGCGCCAGCACCACGATCCCGCCGTGGCGGCGCTCGGTGAGCCATCCGAACACAAACACCGCAGCCAGCACGCAGAAGGCGTAGACGTAGGCGGTGAAGCCCGCGGGGTAGACGAACAGGCTCGTCGCAAGCCGCCACCAGTGGCCGTGCAGAGGACCTGCGACCACCAGGTTCGCGTAGGTGACTGCGCCCGCCTGCCACGCCACCCACAGGATCATGCTGGCTCCCACGAGCGCCAGCGACGCGTATGGGCGCGACTGTGCCGCGATCCCCGGCAGGTCCATGCGCAGAGCCCGCCTGCGTGTGGCCATCGGCACCGGCGCCGGTCGCGGCGCTGTGCGCTTAAACGGCGAAAGCGCGCCTCGCGTGGGCGCGATCTCGCGTGGCAGCTTGGGTGCCCGCCTGCGCAGTCTGTGTCCGCAGTACGGGCACTCCGTTATGTACGGACTGACCTCGGCGCCACATTGCTTGCACACCACGAACAGATCAGCTCCTGGCGCCATCTCCCAGTCATTCTAGGACCGCCGCCACAAGGCGCCGCAGCGGGGCGACCTGGCCGACGACGTCGGCGGGCGCTACAGTCCCTCGTCGCGCCATCTACGCTGTGGCCAACGGGTAACGCGCCCGGCCAAGCGCCGGCACGACTGCAAGCACCCAAGCCAAAGGAGTTGGATCGATGCAACTCGGCTACAACCAGCCGCTCTACATCCTCGCCTTCGACCACCGCGGCTCGTTCCAGAAGAAGTTCTTCGGAATCCCCGGCGATCCCACGCCCGAGCAGACGCAGACCATCGCCGACGCCAAGCACCTGATCTTCGAGGGGATGCTCCAGGCGGTGGCGCAAGGCGCCCAAACGGCAAGCTGCGGCGTGCTCATCGACGAGCAGTTCGGCAGCACCGTGCCCGAGGAGGCTCATGCACACGGGCTCAAATTGGCCATGCCAGCCGAGCGGTCCGGCCAGGACCTCTTTGACTTCCAGTACGGCGACGACTTCCCAGCCCACATCGAGCGCTTTGCGCCGGAGTTCACGAAGGTGCTCGTGCGCTACAACCCCGACGGCGATCCGCGCGCGAACCTCGATCAGCTGGGCAAGCTCAAGCGCCTCTCGGACTGGCTGCACGCCCATCCTCAGGCATCCGGGGAGCCCCGCAAGTTCCTCTTCGAGCTGCTCGTCCCCGCCGAGGATAAGCAGCTGCAGGACGTCGGCGGCGACGTCGATCGATACGACACCGAGCTGCGACCGTCGCTCATGCGCCGCGCCATCGCCGACATTCAGGACTTCGGCATCGAGGTCGACATCTGGAAGATCGAGGGAGTCGATCAGCGCGCCGACTGCGAGACGCTCGCCGCCCAGGCCCGCATCGGCGGCCGCAACGAGGTCGTCTGCGTCGTGTTGGGACGCGGTGCCGACGACGCCAAGGTCGATCACTGGCTACGCCAGGCAGCGCCTGTCGAGGGCTTCGTGGGCTTTGCCATCGGCCGCTCGATCTGGTGGGACCCGCTGAAGGCGCACCTCGACGGGGAGCTTGACCGAACCAGCGCCGCCCAGCAGATCGGCGACAACTACACGCGCTTTCGCTCGGTCTACGAAGAGGCCCAGCGTGGCGCACACGTCTCCTAGGGATCCCGTCGGCGTGAGGATGCGCCGCAGCATCGCCGAGTTCGAGCAGGAGTTCGCGCGCGAGGCCTCACTCGAACGCCACCGGCGAGCGTGGATGGAGCGCAGCGCCGCGCACCGCAAGCTAAAGCGCGAAACCGACAGGCGCCACAAGCGCGGCTCGTTGCGCTTTGCAGTGCTCGTGCTCACACTGCTGGCAACCGTGGTGGCGGTGACAGCCGCCATGTTCTTCACCCTCTACCTGCTGTTGGACTGAGCGGTCCCCCCGGCCGCTGCGGTCAGCCGGCGGCTTGGCCCAGCTGCGGGGCCGGGGTTTGGTGCGGAGCCGAGGCTTGGGCCTCAGAGGTGTCAGTGGCCGTCTTTGGCCGACGCGGCGTCCTCGACGCCCGTGGCTACGCCGCCCGTGACCGCCGTATCGTCGGCACCGCCCTTGGCGATGTCGCGATCGGCCTGCTGGTCCTGAATCTCCAGGTAGATCTCCGTGCGAAAAACCGGCACGCTGGTGGGGGCATCGATGCCCAGGCGGACCTTGTCGCCCATGATCGACAGCACCGAAACCTCGATGTCATCGCCAATCATGATGCTCTGGTTGGACCTACGCGTCAGAACCAGCATTCAAAATCCTTTCCTTGCCCCCCGCGGCCACGGCCAAGGATCGCCAGGGATGTGCGTCGATACGTTCGATAGAGGGTAGTTCCTGTGACAAATCCTTCGCCAGCGACAGGCGAATCCCTCGCCATGGCGTCAAGCATAGTCC
The DNA here is from genome assembly GCA_903970315.1 of Actinomycetota bacterium. Lineage (GTDB taxonomy): Bacteria > Actinomycetota > Thermoleophilia > Solirubrobacterales > Solirubrobacteraceae > Palsa-744. The sequence goes on along the minus strand of CAJCIJ010000318.1, from coordinate 22 downwards.
TCCGCGTTGCGGAAAGCGAGCG
>CAJCIJ010000317.1 GCA_903970315.1 Actinomycetota bacterium | reverse complement strand
CCGGCGCAAGCCGAGCCGCCACCGGCGCAAGCCGAGCCGCCCGCGGTCTTGGCGCCCGAGACCAGGCCGGCGCACACCGAGGCGCCCCCGCCGCCGCCGGCCGTTTCGGCGGACCACACACCGACGCAACCCCAGCCGCCGCAGCCCGCACTGCCGCAGCGACCCGAGCCGCCCCTGCCGCCCGGCGGGATGCCCCCGATGGTGGGGGATTGATCTTCCCGGCGAGGCACGTGCCGGTGGCGCGGCGCCTAGAATCGGCCCCGTGATCGAGCGCGACGAGGTCCTACACGTGGCACGCCTTGCCCGGCTTACGCTCAGCGAGGACGAGATCGCTGCGATGCAGAGCGACCTGGCGGCGGTCCTGGATCACATCGCCACGATCGGCGAACTCGACCTCGACGACGTGGCGCCGACCTCGCATGTCGTCGAGCTGGCAGGCGCTCTGCGGCCGGACGAGCCCGTGCCCTCGCTGCCGCGCGACGTCGCGTTGGCGAGCGCCCCTTCCGTAGACGACGACGGCTTTCTGGTCCCCAGCCCGCAGGCATGACACCGTGCCAGACCAACTCCCCGGCTTGGGGGCCGGCGTGAGCGACCGCGACCTGCTGCGCCTCAGCGGCGCAGCCGGCGTCGCCGCAGTGGCCTCCGGGGAGCTGGGAGCGACCGAACTCTTCGAGTTCTACCGCAGCCGCGCAGCTGCCCACGGGACCGATTCGGAGGATGGGCTGAACTGTTACACCTGGGTCGCCGAGGACGGCGCTCCGGAATCCGTCACGGCGGGGGCCTTGGCGGGTAGCCCTGTTGCGGTCAAGGACCTGTTCTGCACCGCAGGCGTGCCCAGCCAGGCCGGGTCGCGCATGCTCGCCGACTACCGGCCTCCGTATACGGCAACGGCCGTGGCGCGGCTGCTGGACGCCGGCGCGCTCCTTCTGGGCAAGACCAACCAGGACGAGTTCGCCATGGGGTCCTCCAACGAGCATTCCGCGTTCGGGCCCGTGCGCAACCCGTGGGACCGTACGCGCGTGCCCGGGGGGTCGTCGGGTGGCAGCGCCGCCGCTGTCGCCGCAGGGCTGGCGCCCTGGGCGATCGGCACAGACACCGGGGGCTCGATCCGCCAGCCCGCGGCCCTGTGCGGGATCGTGGGGCTCAAGCCCACCTATGGGGCGATCTCGCGTTACGGCATGATCGCCTTTGCCTCCTCCCTGGACCAGGCCGGGCCCTTGACGCGCGACGTCAGCGACGCCGCGCTGCTGCTGGCCGCCATGGTCGGCCGGGACCCCATGGACGCCACTTCTGTGGGGTTGCCGGAAGCCGTGACCGTGCCGTCGCGCACCGACCTGGAGGGCGTCCGCCTGGGCGTGCCCGCCGAGCTCTCCGGTGCCCACATCGAATCCGGGGTGCGCGCAGCGTTCGATGAGACACTGGACCGAGCCCAGGGGCTGGGCGCGGTCGTGGATACCGAGGTCGAACTGCCTCATGCGCGACAGGGTCTTGCCGCCTATTACGTGCTTGCGCCCGCCGAGGCCTCGTCTAACCTGGCGCGCTTTGACGGCGTGCGCTACGGCCTGCGCGCGCAGACCTCGACAGGCGACGGCGACCAGGGGCTGATGGGCATGTACACGGCCACGCGCCACGACGGCTTCGGGCCCGAGGTCAGGCGCCGGATCATGCTCGGCACCTACGCGCTCTCCTCCGGCTACTACGACGCCTACTACGGTCGTGCTCAGCGGGTGCGGACGCTGATCGCCCAGGACTTCAAGCGGGCCTTCGAGCACGTCGACTTCATCGTCACACCCACCTCCGCGGAGGTCGCGTTCGAGCTTGGCGCAAAGACCGACGACCCGTGGTCGATGTACCTCAACGACTACTTCACGGTGCCCATGCCGCTGGCCGGTCTGCCCGCCATCTCGATCCCCTGCGGGCTCGCCGGCGCCGAGTCCGGCCTGGGGCCCGGTGGCAACGGACTGCCTGTGGGCTTCCAGATCGCCGGGCCGCCGTTCTCGGAGAACAGGCTCCTGGAGGTCGCCCACGCGCTCCAGGAGAGCATCGGCTTCGACGGCTCGGTGGCCTGGCTGTGAGTGCCCCCGACGCCCCGTCTGGGGCTGCGTTGTCGGACGCAGCGGGATACGAGCCCGTCATCGGGCTTGAGATCCACGTCCAGTTGGCGACCGCCACGAAGATGTTCTGCGGCTGCCAACTGGCCTTCGGCGACCCGCCCAACACGCATACCTGCCCGGTCTGCCTGGCACTCCCGGGGGCACTGCCCGTGGCCAATGCCCAGGCCGTGCACTTGGCGCTGATGATCGGCCTGGCGCTGGGGTGCGAGCTTGCCCCGCGATCGATCTTTCATCGCAAGCACTACTTCTATCCGGATCTGCCCAAGGGCTACCAGATCTCCCAGTACGACGAGCCCCTGTGTCGTGGCGGTCACCTCGGCGAGGTGCGCCTGCACCGCGTGCACATGGAGGAGGACGCCGCCAAGCTGACCCACATGAGCGCCAGCGG
>CAJCIJ010000316.1 GCA_903970315.1 Actinomycetota bacterium | reverse complement strand
AGTCGGCGCCTGGGATCGCCTGCCATGCAGCCAGCGCTTCGGCACGGCGCGTGACCGGCGAAGCTGTCCGCTGCCACGGAAACAGCTGCTCTTCGCACGTGGTGGTCCAGAACAGCGTTTCGTCGATGTCGCCTTCTGACTGTTCGCGTCCCACCGGAGGCACGTTGGGTATCAGGCCGTTGGCCAGAGCGTCCAGCTGCAACAGCGGCGCCGGGTCGCCGCGCAGCGCCGACTGCACCGCGGCGGGCAGCAGCGCTCGCAGCGCCGGGTTCAGATCGCCGGCCTCCAGGACGTAGAGCAGTTCGGTGGCATCGACGGACATCCTCTGGCGGTGGCCATAGCCGTCGTCGATCGTGCCCCGCAGGGGGTGTTCAGACAGGCGCTTGGCCAGCGCCGCGATGTTGGCCACGGGATTGTGTGTGATGCCCCGGCAGGCGCCCTTTGAGCACAGTTCGTCCAGCGCGGGCTCGATCGCTGCGAAGGTCGCCAGCCCGAACGGTTCGGGCCCCGTGGGGAGCACCACTGAGTCGAGCAGGAGCGCTTCGGTGTGCTGGGGATAGCGTTCGGCGTACTCCAGCGCCACCTTGGTGCCGTAGGAGGTCCCGTAGAGCACGAGCTTTTCATAGCCAAACGCCTGTCGGATCGCGTCAATGTCGGCCACCGATTCGGCGGTCGTAAAGCCGCCGCGCTGGGGACCAAGCTCTTCAGCGCATTCGCCAAGTGCAGTCTGAAAGGCGCTGAGGTTGGGCGACTGGGAGTCAAGCGCGTGGCAGGTCAGGGGGTCCGACTCCCCGGTGCCGCGCTGGTCAAAGACGATCATGTCGCGTGTCCGCAACGCCGGCGCAATGGCCTGTGCCAGATCGGTGGCCAGCGGCAGTGCGGACTGCCCGGGGCCGCCTGCCAATCCGATCACGGCGCTCGTGCTCGGCGTCGGACCGGCGAGCTTGCGGGCCACATGCAGGAGGATCGAGCCGGGCAGCTGTGATTGGCGGTCCAGGGGCACGGCGACCGTGGCGCATTGGAACCCCGGCTCTCCCTGGCAGGCAGAGAAGCTCGCGGTGGCCGTGGGAGCCGGTGGGGCTGCCACGGCGTCGGCTGTCACCAAGCCAGCGGCGCCAAGCGCTGCCATGCAGGCACACACCGCCGCGGGCAACACACCGGCACAGATCGCCGCTGGGAGGGTACGTGCGCGCACCGGCACACAGTAGCTGTGGCCGCGGGGTACGGCGCAGGATGGACCCCGCCACCCACGCAGCGAAAACGCCCAGGCCCCGGCGGCGAAATCGGGCGGGCGTGCGCAGGTGTACCGTGTGGCCCATGGGCGTCAGGCAGACCGTGACCGCGCCAGGGGCGCCTGCCGCGATCGGCCCCTACTGCCATGCCGTGGTGGCCGGCGAGTTGCTGTTCTGCTCCGGGCAGATACCGCTGGATCCCGAGTCCGGCGAGCTGGTGGGCGACAGCGCTGGTGCGCAGGCGCGCCGGTGCCTGGAAAACCTCCAGGCGGTCTGCCGGGCGGCGCAGACCACGCTGGCACGCGCCGTGCGAGTCACCGTGTACATGACCGACCTCTCGGCCTTCGCCGAGCTCGGCGAGGTCTACGCCGTTTTCTTTCCCGAGGACCCGCCGGCCCGCGTGACCGTCGGTGTCGCCGCCCTGCCCAAGGGGGCGATGGTCGAGATTGACGCCATCGTGGCGCTCTAGATCTACCCGTCTGCCCGCAGCGCCGCTCGCGACACCTTCCCGGTCGCGGTCTTTGGCAGCTCGGAGGCAAACTCGACGATCCGGGGGTACTTGTAGGGCGCCGTCAATGTCTTGACATGATCCTGTAGCGCCCGCGCAGTCTCGGGTGTGGGAGGGTGGCCGTCGCGCAGCACCACCACTGCACGCACCACCGAGCCGCGCTCCTCGTCGGGCGCGGCCACCGCTGCGGCCTCGGCGACGGCGGGATGCGACATCAGCGCCGACTCGACCTCAAAGGGCCCGATCCGATACCCGGCGGAGATGATCACGTCGTCGGTGCGACCCTCGAAGTAGAGGTACCCGTCGTCGTCGGCGTGGACGCGGTCGCCCGTGCGCCACACCCCGCCGCGCTGCCGGTCGCCGCCGTCCTCGCCGAGGTAGCCGAGAAAGAAGGTGGGCACGGTCGCCGGATCGACCACCAGCTCGCCGTCGGCGACCGAAACACCCACTCCGGGCAGCGGCAGGCCCATGGACCCCGGGCGCACGTCGCCGTCGGCGGGCATCCCGGTGAGCTGCCCGGTCTCAGTCTGTCCGTAGCCGTCGCGGATGGCGATCCCCGTGACCTCGCGCCAGGCTTCCAGAACGTTTGCGTCAAGCGCCTCGCCGGCTGCCACCATGCCGCGCAGCTGTGGCAGGGGGTGCAGGGAGATCCGCTTGGCCATGACGCGGTACTCGGTGGGCGCCATGCACAGCACGTTGACCGCCTCCGACGCGAGCACCTCCAGCCGCTCCGCGGGGTCAAAGCGGACGTCGTGCATCAGCGCCGTGGCGCCGCACAGCCAGGGGGCGATGAAGGTGTTGCGCGCCGACTTTGACCACCCCGAGCCGGCCGTGCACCAGACCACGTCGCCGGGCCCCGCGCACAGCCAGCCTGTGGCCTGCAGCCGCTGGCCAAACAGGTAGCGCTGAGCGTGAACGACCGCCTTGGGCTCGCCGGCGGTGCCGCTTGTGAACGTGATCAGCGCTGGGTCCGTGGCCGCAAGCTCGGCGGCGGGCACGTCGTGCGCCGTCGCCTGGCCGCGGCCGCCAAGCAGCGAGGGGTCGGGCACAAACAGCACCGGGCAGCTCGGCTGCGCGGCGGCAAGCTCGGCGCGGTTTCGCTCATCGGCGACCACCAGCGCGGGGGCGGCGACGCGCATGCGCTGTGCCAGGTCCTTGGCGCGCAGCTGCTCGGTGCACGGCAGCACGACAGCGCCCAAGCGGAAGCAGGCGAGCATCGTGAGCACCCACTCGGCGCGGTTGCCGATCAGGGTCATCACGACGTCGCCGCGGCGTACCCCCGAAGTGGCCAGCGATCCAGCCATCGCAGCGGCGCCGTCTGCGATCTCGCCGAAGCTCCAGGTACGCCGATCGCCGGAGCGCGTGCGCTCGATCAACGCGGGCTGTTGGGCCGGAAGCGCCTCGATCACATCCCTTGTGAAGTTCACGGCGGTATTCTCCCTAACCATGGCTATCGCAACACCGGCATACACGGACATGAACGACGAGCAGAGGGCGATCACCGAGATGGTGCGCCAGTTCGCCGACGAGCAGATCCTCCCCAACGCCGAGCACTACGACCACGAGGACTCCTTCCCGGAGCCGATCGTCGAGCAGATGAAGGAGCTGGGGCTCTTCGGTGTGACCATCCCCGAGGAGTACGGAGGGATGGGGCTCGATCTGACCACCTACGCGATGATCGTCGAGGAGCTCTCGCGCGGCTGGATCTCGATCTCGGGAATCGTCAACACGCACTTCATCGGCTCCTACCTGCTGATGCAGTTCGGCTCCGAGGAGCAGCGTCAGAAGTACCTGCCGCGTATGGCCACGGGTGAGATTCGCGCTGCCTTTTCGCTGTCTGAGCCCGAGCTCGGCTCGGACGTGCAGGCGATCAAGACGTCTGCGACAAAGCAGGACGACGGCACCTGGGAGATCAACGGCCAGAAGATGTGGGTGACCAACGGGCTGCGGTCCTCGCTGGTGTTCGTGCTCGTCAAGACCGACCCCACCGCGGACCCGCGCCACCGCGGCTTTACGTGCTTCATCGCCGAGAAGGAGGCTGGAGTCTCCGAGAACACGGGCCCCTATGAGGGCCTGAACGTCCCGCCCCAGATCAAGAAGATGGGCTACAAGGGCGTCGAGTCCACCGAGCTTGTCTTTGACGGCTACCGCTGCCCGGGCGACAATATCCTGGGTGGTGAAGAGGCGGGCCTGAACCACGGCTTTGCGCAGATGATGGATGCGCTTGAGGTCGGGCGCGTCAACGTCGCCGCCCGCGGCGTCGGGATCGCCCAGCGGGCGCTCGAGCTCGCCCTGCGCTACTCCCAGGAGCGCAAGGCGTTCGGCAAGCAGATCGCCCAGCACCAGGCGATCCAGTTCAAGCTCGCGGACATGGCTACCCAGATCGAGGCGGCGCGGCTGATGACGATGCGCGCCGCTCGGCTCAAGGACGCGGGCGAGCGCTCCGAGCTC
>CAJCIJ010000315.1 GCA_903970315.1 Actinomycetota bacterium | reverse complement strand
GTTGCGGCGGCGCATGCGAGTGAAAGCGGGCGCTTGGACACGCCTCGATCCTACGCCCGGGAGCGGGCGGACCGTGCACGAACGGTCTCCAGATGTCGATCGGCGACCCCGGTGTGACGGCGGCGCAAACGTGCCAAGGCGCGGCTGCGCAGGGGCTGGCGGTGCGCAACGGAGCACGTCAATGAGCATCTGGTGGGCGAAAATGTGCAACGAGGTTGCGTTTGTGGGCAATTGTGGGTAGGGTGATCCCAAGCGAGCCCGGGTGGAGAGGCTCCTCCCGCCTCTCCTCCCGGGCTTGGTTTTCCAAGCCAAGGAGCACCCGTTGGCCTTTAGCGGTGTTTTCGAGCACACCCTGGACTCCAAGAACCGTCTGACCTTGCCGCGCCGCGAGCGCGCCGCGTTCGCCGAGGGCGCCGTCTTGGCGATTCCGCCGGACGCTCAGCCGTGCATCTGGATCGCTCAACCTGAGGCCTACGAGCAGTACGCAAGCCGGGCGCTGGACGAGCTCTCGCCGCTCTCGGACGACAGATTGCAGCTGGAACGCTTCTACGGCGCCAACAGCCAGGAGGTCGCACTCGACGGCCGCGAGCGCATCATGCTCGCTCCACGATTTGTAGCCCACGCGCAGCTGGAGCGCGAGCTGGTTGTGGTGGGCGCGGGATGGCGCATGGAGTGCTGGGACAAGGCCCAATGGACCCGCTACCAGCCCCAGCTCTCAGAGGAGGCTCGGGCGATCACGGCCCGGGCAAGCCATGCTGCTTGATGTGGCCCCCACCAACCCCGACGTGCGGCGAGGACGCGACGCCGCGGCCTCGCAGCGGACCGGCGCGCGCCGGCGCCCTCGGCCGGTGCGCGGCGGAGGAGTCCAGCCGCAGGTCGGCCACGTGCCTGTGCTTGCGCATGAGCTGCTGGACACGCTCGACGCCCGTCCCGGCCAGACCGCCGTGGACTGCACGTTCGGTGCCGGCGGCCACGCGCGTCAGGTTGCGCACGCACTGGGGCCAACCGGCACCCTTGTGGCCGTGGATCGTGATCCTGCCGCCGCGGGATGGTTCGAGTCTTTCGCAGCAGAGGTGCCCTGCGCCGTGCGTTTTATTCGCGCCAGCTACCTGGACGCTCTGACTGGGCTCCAGGCCGAGGAGGCGCATGTCGACCTCGTCTACTTCGACCTGGGCATGTCCTCGATGCAGCTTGAACAGGGCGGTCGCGGCTTCTCCTACTCTCACGACGAGCCCCTTGACATGCGCATGGACCCCGGCCAGCAGAGCACCGCGTATGAGATCGTCAACACGTTTGATCAGCGGGCGCTGGCGGCGATCATGCGCGAATACGGCGAGGAGCGCCACGCCGGCTCGATCGCGCGGGCGATCGTCAACGGGCGCGCGCGGCAGCCGATCCAGACCACGCTTGACCTCGTGGCCACGATCAACGCGGCGATCCCGGCGCCGGCCAGGTTCGCCTCCGGGCACCCCGCAAAGCGCGTGTTTCAGGCGCTGCGCATCGCCGTCAACGACGAACTCGGGCAACTCGACGGCGCGCTCCCGGCAGCCTGGGACCTGCTCGCGCCCGGGGGCGTGCTAGCGGCGATCTCGTTTCACTCGCTGGAGGACCGCCGCGTCAAGCGCTTCCTGGCGGCGCGCGCCGAGGGATGCATCTGTCCCCCGGACCTGCCCATCTGTGTGTGCGGCCACACCCCGGAAGCTGCTCTGCGCTCACGACGCGCGATCGTGCCATCGCCTGCCGAGGTGGCCGAGAACCCACGCTCCGGGTCGGCGCGACTGCGAGCGGCTGTCAAGCTGGCCGTGCCTGCGCCGGATTCCGGGGCCGGGGCATGAGCACCCAAGCGGCCACGGCTGCCGGTCGCCGCCCGGTTCGTGGCTCTGCTCCGCGCCGGGCCGCCACACGAGGCCCCGCAGTGCCCAGGCGGGTCTCCGGACCGGCGCGTGGCGCGTCCGGTGCTGCTTTGGCCGCGGCCGGCGGCGCCGTGGTGCTGCCAGGCGGCGGGTTGGGTGCTTGGCGCCCGCCTGGCCCGGCCGGCACGCCTCGCCGCGCTCCGGCACGTAGGCCTGCCAGGCCCGCATTGCCGCGACGGACATCCCCACGGCGTGAGTCTCAGTCCCGCTCTCAGGCTCGCCCGCCACTGCCGGGGCTGTTCGGTGCGCTGCTGGGCATCGCCGATCACCCAGTCTTGGACCGCATCATCCGCGGACGGCTGTGGATTGGGATCATCGGGTTTGCACTGATCGGGATCGTTGCCATGCAGGTCGCCGTGTTGCAGCTGCACACCGATGTCGCACGCGGCCTGGAAACCAAGTCGACCTTGCTGCGTGAGATCTCAAGCGCCCAGGTGTCGGGATCGACACTGGGGTCTGGCAGCCAGATCGAGACCGAGGCGGCGCAGAAGGGGATGGTCCTGCAGGCAGGCGCCCCCGCCGGCTTTCTGAGGGCAAGCCGCGTCGATCTGGGCGCCGCCGCCGCGGTGCTGGCCGGGACCTCGTCACAGTCCGCCACGGCCTCCTCCATCGGCCTGTCTGCCTCCCCGACGGCGGGTGCCGCCAACGAAGCCGGCTCGGCGGCGAGCACCGAACTCGCCGGCAGCGCAGTTAGCGCGCAGCCGAGCACAAGCTCGTCTGTGGCCGCTGCGGAACCCGCCGCGGGTGGGCCGGCGACGTCGCAGGGAACTCCTGCCACGACCGGGTCGCAGGTGGTGGCCGGGGCCACGACCACTGCCGCCTCCGAAAGCTCTAACGGAGCCGTCGGGGCAACCACCGGGGACCAGGGCGGGGCCACCCAGGCCCCCGGGGCCGCGGAAGCTGTGGGCGCCCAAGAAGGCACGAAGGGCTAGGCCGCGTGGCGACAGTGCAGCGACGCATAGGGCTGCTCTTCGCCTGTTCGGTGCTCGCGTTGCTCCTGGCTGCCGGGCGGGAGCTGTACCTCGGCGTCGTGCGGAGCGCAAGCCTGCGTAAGGACGCGCGCAACGAGCAGGTCGCAGTCCAGACGGTGCCCGCGCCACGCGGCACGATCACCGATCGCACGGGTGCTGCGCTGGCCATCTCCGAACCGGCCTACAACATCACCGCCGATCCGTACCTGCTCAAGGACCCTGTCGCCGTCGCCGCCGAGGCGGCATCGGCGCTTGGCGTACCCGAGAGCGCAGTGCTGACCGAACTCAGCCGGCCCACTGGCTTCGTCAGCCTGGCGCACGGAGTCGTTCAGTCGCGAGCTGCGAGCCTGCTTGCGTTGAAGGTGCCCGGTATCGAAGCGGTACCTGTCATGCGCCGCATCTACCCGCGTGGGGCGCTGGCCGCGCAGGTTCTCGGCGTTGTCGGCGGCCTGGGCGACGGCCTCTCAGGCCTTGAGTACTCCCAGAACGGCGTCCTGCAGGGAATTACCGGCGAACGACAGGAGGTTCGTGACGGCTTGGGCCAGCCGATCTCGATCGTCACAAGCCGTCACGATCGCTCCGGAGCAGCCCTGAAGCTGACCCTGGACGCCAACATCCAGCAGCGCACCGAAGAAGTCCTTGGCGCGGTCGGCGACGTCTTTCACCCCAAGGACGCCACGGCCATCGTCATGGAACCGAGCACAGGCGCGGTCGTGGCGATGGCCAACTGGCCGTCGGAGGACCTGGGCCAGGCGACCGAACTTTCCACCGAAGCACTTCAGAACCGCGCTGTCTCGTTCAACTACGAACCGGGCTCGACGTTCAAGGTGGTGGCCATGGCCGGTGCGCTTCAGCAGGGATTAATCACGCCCCAGACCTCCTTTGAAATCCCCGAACAGCTGGAAATCGGCGGTCGGGTGATCCACGACGCCGAGCCCCATCCGGCCGAGACCCTGACCGCCTCTCAGATCCTCGCCCAGTCTTCGAACATCGGCGCCGTGAAGATCGCGGCGCTTGAGGGCCCGGAAAAGTTCAACAGCTGGATACACGCCTTCGGGTTTGGTGCGCGCACCGGAATCGAACTGCCGGGCGAGGAAGCCGGTCTCGTGCCCCGGGTCTCGGAATACTCCGCTGTGTCGATGGGCAACCTGCCGTTCGGCCAGGGCGAGCTGGTGACCCCCATCCAGGTGGCCACCGCCTACAGTGCGATCGCCGACGGCGGGATCCTGCGCCGCCCCCACATCGTCGCCGCGGTCAATGGGCGCAGTGTCCGCTATGCGGTCGGCCACCGGATGCTCTCTGCCGGTGTCGCCTCCGAGCTTCGCGAAATGCTGCGCGGTCCTCTTCAGCCGGGGGGCACGGCCTCTGAGGTCACGGTCCCCGGGTATGAAATCGCCGGCAAGACCGGCACTGCCAACAAGGTTGACCCGGCCACCGGCGAATACTCCAACACGGCCTTTGTCGCGTCGTTCGTAGGGTTTGCGCCGGTCCGTGACCCCAAGCTCCTCTGCGCCGTGGTGGTTGACGAACCGCAGGCCGGATCGATCTACGGCGGCCAAGTCGCTGCTCCGGCGTGGGGTCAGATCATGTCCTTCGCACTGCCCTACCTCGGAGTGGCGCCCGAATAGCCGTCCGTCCAACGGCCGGCGCGCGGCGCGCGTGTCCACTGCTGTGGAAATTAGACTCAGTGCCAGTGTCAACGATCCAGACGCCGGCCGCGCGAGCGATAGCGCTCAATGACCTGGTGGGCGCCATTGCCGACAGCGGCCACCTGATCGCGGCGCCGGCGCAGGTCCCCGAGGGCCTGGAGGTGCAGGCGCTGGCCTACGACAGCCGGCAGGTCTCGCAAGGGACCCTGTTCTGCTGTGTTCCCGGGTTCCAGCAAGACGGTCACCGGTTTGCGCAGGACGCCGTGCGGGCGGGCGCCGTGGCGCTGCTGGTCGAGCACACCCTTGGCCTCGATGTGCCCGAAGTCCGCGTGGACTCGGTCCGCGCCGCGATGGGCCCGCTGGCGGCGCGCTTCTATGGCGATCCCAGCACCGCACTGCATGTGGTCGGGGTGACCGGCACCAACGGCAAGACCACGACTGCGTTCATGGTCCGCGAGCTGCTGGAGCGCGCCGGCGTGCGTTGCGGCCTTCTGGGGACGGTCAAATCGGTTATCGGAGGCGCCGAGCAACCGCTATCGCGGACGACTCCCGAGGCCATCGACCTGGAGGCCTACCTGCGCGCCATGGTCGATCGCGGCGACCGGGCCTGCGCCATGGAGGTCTCTTCGCACGCGCTGGCGCTGGGCCGGACCGAGGGGCTGAGCTTTGCGGTCGCGGTCTTCACCAACCTCACCCAGGATCACCTCGATTTCCACGACGACATGGAGGACTACTTCCAGGCAAAGCGGCGACTGTTCGTAGCGGGACCGGCGGTCGCGGTGATCAACGTCGGCGACGCCTATGGGCGCCGCCTTGCCGCTGAACTCTCAGGAGCGGTGACATTCGCGATCG
>CAJCIJ010000314.1 GCA_903970315.1 Actinomycetota bacterium | reverse complement strand
TCGGCCACGCCGACATCTCCTCCACGCAGATCTACACCCAAGTCTCGCTCGCCGCGCTGTCGGCCGTGCACGCCGCCACGCACCCCGCCGCCGCAAACCAGCCACACAGCACCCGCCACCACGCCGACGCCAGCGGGCGCGAGAGCGCGGTCCTGCGCCCTGCCAGAGACCTTGTGCCCGGCGCCCCGCGCAGCGGCGGCCAGGACGCCACCGAGGCCCTGCGGGACGCGCTCGACGCCGAAGCCCAAGCCGAGCAGCAGACCCTCGACGGTCCAGGCGAGCAGAGCACCGCCTGAGCACCCCGGCAAGACCGCTCACAGTCCCTCGCGGCCCTCCCCGCAAGCGCCCCGATGGACCCCGGCGAAGCAGCCCTCCCAGGCCCGCCAGCACGAACGCACACACTTGCACCAACGGTGCTGGCGGCGCCGATCCAGGGGGCGTGTTCGCCCACTCGCGGCCCGGCCGGGACACAGCAATCGCTGTGCCAAAGCATCACAGTGCATCTGGTCTGTCCTGGCTGTTTTGTCGTGCCGGTGGCGGGTTGTGGCGCAGGAGCGAGCAGCGGCCGGCGGGGTCGCATCGGGCGCTTCTTGGTGGGATGATCTGGTGGTGGTGCGGGTGACTGACGTAGCGAAGCGCAGGCGTCAGGGGCTTGTGGCCTGCCGCGCGGCTTTGCCCTCAGAGGGCTTGTTGGATGCGCGCCCCGGTGTCGCGCCCGCACCACCCTTTGGTGCCGCCGAGCGCCAGTCAGCAACCAGCCGCCGGTATGCCTGCTCGGCCTGTTGTTGCAGTTCGTGCTCGGCCGCGCGCTGAGCGGCCGTCGGGGTGACGGTCAGCCCGTCGTGTCGGCGTGGGCGGCGTGACGCACCGGCGGCGAGTTCCAGCCTGCGTGTCTTCTGCCGGGTCAGCGAGGGGCGCGCGAACGCGTAGTCCTCGTCCTTGGTCAGTAGCTGCCAGCACAGCACGACGAGCTTGCGCGCGACAGCGACCGCGGCGACCTGGGCGCCGCGGCGGGCACGGACGCGCTCACCGAACGCGCGCAGTGGCCCGGGGCTACGGATCGCGATCCATGCGGCCTCGACCAGCATCGAGCGGGCCTGCGCGTTGCCGCGCTTTGAGATGTGCCCGTAGCGCGCGGGCTCTGACCCGGACTGACGGACCTTCGGGTCCAACCCGAGATAGGCCACGAGCTGCCCCGCGCTCTGGAAGCGCGAGATGTCCCCGACCGCTGCGATCACCGCGGCCGCGGTCCCGATGTCCACGCCGGGGATCGTCAGCAGTCTGCGCAGCCCGGGCCACGCGAGGGCCTGCTCGGCGATCTTCTGGTCAAGCAAACCGATCTCAGCGCCCAGGAAATCGATCTGGCGCAGGCAGCCAGCGACCGTCTCGGCCTCCTCCTCTGGGAGCTGCTGCTCGGCGAGCCAGACGCGTCCCTTGACCCCGAAAAGGTCGCTCACGGGCGGGCGGCCAAGCAGGCAGCGCATCACGACGGCATGCACCTCGTTCTTGATCCGGGTGCGCGCCCGCACCAATGCCGCGCGTCGCGCGACACGCCGGCGCAACGCGAGCGTCGCCTCGTCGGGCACCCACACCTCGCTGAGCATCCCCGCCGAGAGCAGCCGCGCGAGCATCGCCGCATCGAAACGATCGGACTTCACACGCGCATGAGAGATCGCCCGCGTCTGCGCCGCATTCGAGACGATGACCCGCCCCACGGCGCTCTCTCGCAAGATCCTGGCGATCGCCATCACGCTCCCGCTGGCATCCAAGACGACCTGGTCCTCGCTGCCGAGATCCGCCGCGAACTCCCTAACCGCCTCGGGTGTGCTCGCGATCCGCCCGACCTGCGAAACCTTGCCGCCCTCAGCGACCGCGATCTCACAGAACTCCAAGTGAACATCGACCCCGAAATACCGCAATTCCCCGCTCCCTTCCACCGCATCGAACAAAGAAACGGAAGGCGCGGCGGGCAAGCGACAAATACGGATTCGGGCTCTCGGCCCAACCAGGTGAGTCGCAGGGGCGGCCATATAGTCATTGACGGGCTCGCGGCCCAAATGCACAACGGCCTGCCCCACCATTGCGTCTTCCCACAAGAGCCCCTGTCCTGGTGAAACGACACTACGCTCGCCACCGGACAAAAGGCCCAGGCGGTATTTCATACCCGTAGTCTGTGCAGACTTTTCGAGGCCCGACAGGCGTTCACGGAGAACGCAAGCGACCGCGCCGAGCTGGCAGGCGGCACCGCGGGTGCAACTGTGTGCGGCGCGGCGCAGCAGCGCCGCAGGGACGCCTTGACGGGCTACTGAGAAGCCGCAGGCGGGCCGCTGACGGGCGCTGCCGGTGGCGAGAGAGCAAGAAGGGCGGCCGGGCCGGCGCCGGGGTGCAGGCGGGCTCGTGCGGCGCTCAGCGCGTGCGGCGTGAGGGCGGCGCGGCCGTGGCCGTCCTGTCTCACCCTCGCTGCGTGCCGCCACCGGGCGCGAGCTGGCGCGGCGCCGGGGCAGGGTCTATGGTGCAGAACAGGCTCCTGAAAACCCCCGCCAGCGGCATGGAATCTGTGTCTACGTTGCAAATCGGTCGGGGTTGAAATTGGATCGGTCGGGGGCCGGTCGGGGGGGTGTCGGGGGGCGGTCGGCCCCCGGTCGGGGCAGGTGTCGTGCAGCTCCAAGCGGGCTCAGCAGGGCGAGCGGATGCACGCGGGTTTGGCTCCACCACAGGGCTTTCGTGCCCTCACGCACGGCCAGCGGGCGCGCGTGTTCGCCGCGCTCAGAGGCCCGGAAACAGCGCTGGGCGCCAGGACACGGTTAAGAGGGGTCGATCCGAAAGTCGCAGGCGTGCCGTCGAAGCTGCAACCACCAGGCCGGCGCGAGGGCGGGTGGTTTTCGTGGGGCGCAGCGGCTACCGTGTCAGGGGATGAGCGAATCACTGCGTTTGACGATCGTCTACGAGGACGGCGGAGAGGGCTGGATCGTCGCGTCGATCCCGGAGGTTCCCGGCGCGCACAGCCAGGGCCACACCCGTCAGGAGGCGCGCGAGAACGTGATCGACGCGTTGCACGGCATCCTCGAACTGCGGTTCGGTGAGCACGCCCTGAGCGAGCCCGCGTCAGATAGCGAGCCGATCGAGCTGACGATCGCGGCGTGAAGCGCCGCGACCTGGAGCGCCACCTGCGCGAGCACGGCGCACGGCCGCTGCGCGAGGGCGGCAGACACAGCTATTGGGGGTTCGACCCCGAGCGCTCCACGGCCCTGCCGCGCCACCGCGAGATCGCCTATCCGCTCGCCCGCCAGATTTGCAAGCAGCTCGGCATCCCCCCGCCCACCGGCCCACGCTAAAGACACGACTCGCGCCCGCGTGGGCGAGGGTCTATCGTTCCCGATCATGGTCGAGCAGACAGAACACGACCGACACCCGGCGTCTTCTCCTAGCCGCCCCGGCCGCCCCCGCGCCGGAGGCGCCGGACGCTCAGGATCGCGCCGGAGCGTTCAACCTCGCGGCCGGCGGTCGCGCCGGTCGTCGGAGTGCTGGAAGTCCCTGCAAGCGCCGGGGTTCGATCCGCTCAGACGGCCAGATCGCGGCGGATCATGTGTTCAAGAAGAAGGCGGGTATGAATACGTGTCCGATCAGCACAGCGGCACGCAGGGCAAGCATGAAGCGCACCTAGAACCCGCTGTCCTATACCA
>CAJCIJ010000313.1 GCA_903970315.1 Actinomycetota bacterium | reverse complement strand
AACACCTACAGGCACCTGGGCGTCAGCGAACGCTCGCAGGCGGCGGCGATCGCCTGGAGCACACACGACACGCCGACCCACTAGGACGCGCCGCCCCAAAATGGAAGGGCCGGCCAAGGGCCGGCCCTTCACGCTCCTCCTCCAGAGCGAGCATTCCTCAACTCGCCATGCGTCCCCTCCATGGGCCGACCGCAGGCCTCACTCCTGCGATTGGACTAGGCCTTTTTACCCACTTCGGGCCGATTTCAAACAGGAGCGGGCAAGTTCGTAGCGAGCGCCCCCGCAAGGCGTCTGGTAGCGTCGCGCGGCGGCCATGCTCCGTCTCGCCACGTGGAACGTCAACTCGGTGGGGGCGCGGCTGGAGCGACTGCTGGAGTGGCTGACGGCGACTGAGCCCGACGTGGTGTGCTTGCAGGAGACCAAGGTCTCCCAGGAGGCGTTCCCGTACGCCGAGGTGGAGGCGCTGGGCTACGAGGCGGCGGCGCACGGAGACGGCCGCTGGAACGGCGTGGCGATCCTCTCGCGCGTCGGCCTAGACGAGGTCCGCCGCGGCTTTGACGGCGAGCCGGGCTTCCCGGAGGCCGAGCCGCGCGCCGTGGCGGCCACATGCGGGCCGATCCGGGCCTGGTCGGTGTACGTGCCCAACGGACGCGAGCTGGACGACCCCCACTTCGCCTACAAGCTGGCCTGGCTTGCGGCCCTGGCCCGGGCCCTGGGCGCCGATGCGGCAGCGGGCCGACCACTGTGCGTGAGCGGCGACTTCAACGTGGCGCCGACCGACGAGGACGTCTGGGACATCGGCGCGTTCGCGGGCTCGACCCACGTCAGCGCCGCCGAGCGCGGCGCCCTGGCGACTGTCCTGGCGACGGGCTTCACGGACATCGCGCCGCGTGCCTTGAAGGGCGCGCCGTACACCTACTGGGACTACCGCGGGGGCGCCTTCCACAAGGGCCTGGGGATGCGCATCGACCTCGTTCTCGCCGACGCGACGCTCGCTGGTGCGGTCACGGACGCATACATCGATCGCGATGCCCGCAAGGGTTCCAAGCCGTCTGACCATGCGCCGGTGGTCGTGGACTTCGATCTCTAGGCCCACGACGGCACCCCATCACCCGCTGGCCGGCCCAGACGTTACGCGGGCGCCTCGCTGGCCTGGGCGGCGGCCAGCTCGCGACGCAGGTCGCGCAGCTCGTCGCGCAGGCGCGCGGCCTGCTCGAAGCGCAGCTCCTCGGCGGCCTGCTGCATCTCCTCCTCCAGTTCGACCACCAGGCGCTCGATGCCGTTGGCGTCCATGTCCTCGGCGTCGGTGCGCGCCGATCTGGTGCGACGCGCTGTCCGCGGCGCCTTTGACTCGCCCTGCAGGAACTCGGCGATATCGGAGATCCCCTTGACGATGGTCTCGGGCGTGATCCCGTGCTCGGTGTTGTAGGCGACCTGAATCGCCCGGCGGCGGTCGGTCTCTGAGATTGCGGCGCGCATGGCCTTGGTCTCGCGGTCGGCGTACATCACGACCACGCCGCCGACGTTTCGCGCGGTCCTCCCGATTGTCTGGATCAGCGATGTCTCGCCGCGCAAAAAGCCCTCCTTGTCGGCGTCGAGGATCGCCACGAGCGAGACCTCGGGCAGATCCAGGCCCTCACGCAGCAGGTTGACCCCCACGAGCACGTCAAACTCCCCCAAGCGCAGGTCGCGGATGATCTGGATCCGTTCCAGGGTCTCGATTTCGGAGTGCAGGTAGCGCACCCGGAATCCCATCTCCAGCAGGTACTGCGAGAGGTCCTCGGACATGCGCTTGGTCAGCGTGGTGACAAGCGCGCGCTCGTTGCGGTCGGTGCGCGCCCGGATCTCGTTCATCAGGTCGTCGATCTGGTTGCGCGTGGGCCGCACGACCACCTGCGGGTCAACGATCCCGGTGGGCCGCACGATCTGCTCGACGATGCGCGAGGAGTGGTTGCGCTCGAACTCGCCGGGCGTTGCCGACACGAACAGCAGCTGGGGCGTGATCGAGAGGAACTCGTCGAAGGTCTGCGGCCGGTTGTCCAGCGCCGAGGGCAGCCGGAACCCGTAGTCGACAAGGGTCTGCTTGCGCGAGCGGTCGCCCTCGTACATCCCGCCGAGCTGGGGCACGGTCTGGTGGGACTCGTCCATGAAGCAGATGAAGTCCTTGGGGAAGTAGTCGATCAGGCAGTACGGCCGCGCCCCGGGGTTGCGTCCATCCAGGACCCGCGAGTAGTTCTCCACGCCCGAGCAGAAGCCGATCTCGCGCAGCATCTCCATGTCGTACTGCGTGCGCTGGCGCAGTCGATGGGCCTCGAGCATCTTTCCCTCGGCCTCAAGCTGGGTGCAGCGCGCGACCAGCTCGGCACCGATCCGCTCCACGGCCGTTTCGACGGTGCCCTCCTTGACGTTGTAGTGCGTTGCAGGCCAGATCCCGACGTGCTCCAGGTCCTCGTCGATCACCTCGCCGGTGAGCGGGTCAAACTCCACCAGCCGCTCGACCTCGTCGCCGAACAGCGTGGCGCGGATGGCGGTCTGCGCGTAGGCGGGGAAGATCTCCACGGTCTCCCCCCGCACCCGGAACGTGCCGCGCGACAGGACGGTGTCGTTGCGCGTGTACTGGATGGTCACGAGCTTGCGCAGCAGCTCGTCGCGGTCGATGCTCTCCCCCACCTTCAGGATCTGCATGTTCATCTCGTAGGTCTCGGGCGACCCCAGCCCGAAGATGCAGGAGACCGAGGCCACCACGATCACGTCGCGGCGCGCGAACACGGCGGCGGTGGCGGCGTGGCGCAGCCGATCGACCTCGTTGTTGATCGCCGAGTCCTTCTCGATGTAGAGGTCGCGGCTGGGGACGTAGGCCTCGGGCTGGTAGTAGTCGTAGTAGGAGACGAAGTACTCCACGGCGTTGTCGGGAAAGAACGTGCGGAACTCGTTGCACAGCTGGGCGGCAAGGGTCTTGTTGTGAGCGATGACAAGCGCGGGCCGCTGCACGGCCTCGATCACCCCGGCCATGGTCATGGTCTTGCCCGTCCCCGTCGCGCCAAGCAGCGTCTGGAAGCGCTCTCCGGCTTCCAGGCCCTCGGCCAAGCCGGCAATCGCCTTGGGCTGATCGGCAGTTGGCGTGAAGGCGCTATCGAGGCGAAAGTCGGGCATGGGGACTCACTTCTAAGTTAGCGGCCACCCCAACCCACCGACTGGACCCGGCGGGACCCCGTTGGCACGTGCAACGCGCGCGCGCGTGCCACGGTCAATTGCACGTCCCCCTGCCCTCACACCACCCGCTGGGCCGGCCGCTACTGCAGGCCCAGCTGATGCGCGTACGTGGCCCGGTACTCACCCTGTGCGGAGAGCACGTCGGACACGTATTCGCGCGTGACGGGATACGGGATTTCGGAGTCACTGAGCGTCCGCCCGACTTCGCGCGCATGCGCGACCCACCCGTCGACCTTGGTCAGGCCGGCGTTGTAGGCGGCGATGGCGGGCAGCTCCTGGCCGCCGTAGTGGTCAAGCAGATACCGCAGATACCAGCTCCCGTAGGCCACGTTGACTTCGGGCGTGGCCAGGTCGGCTGTTGTGAATTCAATCCCACCGGTGCGCTGCGCGATGAACTGTGCGGTTTCGGGCAGGATCTGCATCAGACCGAGGGCGCCGGCCGAGGATTCGCGCGGCCGAAAACGACTCTCGGAGTAGATGACGGCGGCAACCAGCGCAGGGTCGAGATGGTCCGCGGAGGCCTGAGCGCGGATGATCCCGGCGTCGCTGAGGGGCAGCGTGAGCCGGCGCAGGGTCCCCTTGACGATGGGGCCAAGCACTGCGACGGCGATTGCCAGCGAGAGCAGCCCGAAGACGGCGACGAGAGCGCGCGCCAGGGGGCTTCGCCGCGGCCGTGAACCGCGCCGGGACAACGACGAGGTGGGCCAACTGTGCGCGGCAGGGCCGCGGGCGACGCGGCCGACGGCGGGCCGCGGCCGCGTGGCGGGCACGGCATACGTTGCAGTTGACGGCAATGAGCGGGCGCCGGGGGACATGCTCCTAGCTTGCCACGCGAACACGACGGGTGCGGCGGTGGTTGCTAGCTCTCAGGGGGTGCGAGCTCCTCGAGCACTGCGGCAAGCTCGATTCGCAGCTCCTCGGGGGTCCCGTCGTTGCTGACGACATAGGTCGCCAGCCGTGCCTTCTCGGCCTGGGGCAGCTGGCGCTTGGCGCGCTCGTCTTCGCGCGCAAGGCCGCGCCCGGAGGAGCGCTGGCGGCGCACTTCCTCGGAGGTGAGGACGGCGATGGTGGCGTCACAGGCCTTGTCCATCCCGGACTCAAAGAGCAGGGGCATCTCCACAACGGCGGCCTTGGGAGCGGGGTCCTTGGCACGCGCCATTGCGAGCCACACGGCCACACGCTCGCCGACAAGCGGCCAGAGCTTGCCCTCCAGCCATTCGCGCTCGGAGTCGTTTGAGAAGACGCGCTCGGCGACGACGTCGCGCGAGACAACGTCGCCGGGGGCGACCTCTGGGCCCCACCGCTCCACAAGGGCGTTGCGAATCCGTTCACACCCAAACAGTTCGTGCACGACGCGGTCGGTTGAAAGCACGTCGGCGCCGAGCTCGCACATGGCGTCAAGGGCGGTTGACTTCCCTGCTCCCATGCCGCCGGTGAGACCGATGAGCGGAACAGCGACGGCGCCGGGCAAATCGTGGGCAGGTCGCTCCTGCAGGGTCCCGTTTTGCAACGCTGGCACCCTGAGCGACTCCGCGGTCAGTCCTCGGTTCGGTCCCCGGCGGAGAGCAACACCCCGTCGGGGACACCGTTGGCGGCACTGTCGGCCTCGGCAACGGCCTCGGGCTCCTCGGCGGCAGCGGCCTCCGGCGCATCGGCAACCGCCGGCGCCTGGTCATCGGCAGCTGCGGCCTCCGGCGCCTCGTCGGCAGCGGCCTCTGGCGCCTCCGTGGCGACCTCGGCGATGGCCTCGGGGGCACCCTCGGCCATGTCTACGGTGGCCTCTGGCGCCTCGGGGGTGACCTCAGCAGCGGCGGTGCCATCCGCGGCGCCGCTCGTAATGGCGGCGGCAAGCTCGGTCTCGTCGTATGAAGAGTCGCCGGCTTGCGCGGCGGCGGCGTCCTCGGCAAGTTCCTCGGGCGACCGGGGATGGAGGGGAAGGACCTGGTCCTCGACGCGCTTGGCAGAGAGCGACAGGCGACGGCGCTCGGAGTCGATCTCCAGCACCTTGACGCGGATGGCGTCGCCGGGATGAACGATCTCGCGCGGGTTCTCGACGTGCCGGGGAGCAAGCTCGGAGATATGCACGAGGCCCTCGACGCCGTCGAGCACCTCGACAAAGGCCCCGAAGGGCACGACCTTGGTGACCTTGCCGCCGAGCTCGTCGCCGAGGTTGTAGGTATCGACCATGCGCTGCCACGGATCCTCCTGGGTCTGCTTGAGGCCGAGGGAGATGCGCTGGCGGGAGCGGTCGATGTCGAGCACCTTGACTTGCACGGTGTCGCCGATGTTGAGCACCTCGCTGGGGTGGCGCACATGCGACCAGGACAGCTCGGAGATGTGGATGAGGCCGTCGATCCCGTCGAGGTCGACGAAGGCGCCGAAGTCGACGACGTTTGAGATCTTGCCCTCGACGACCATGCCGGGTTGCAGGCGGTCGATGATCCGCTGGCGGACCTCCTTGCGCTCCTCTTCCAGTACGGCGCGGCGCGAAAGCACGACGTTGTTGCGAGTGCGGTTGAGCTCGATGACCTTGGCGTCGATCTTGGTGCCGAGGTGGTGGTCGAGGTTTGGCACACGGCGGATGTCGACGAGCGAAGCGGGCAGGAAGCCGCGAATGCCGAGATCGATGATGAGGCCGCCCTTGACGACCTCGATGACGGTGCCCTCGACGGACTCCCCGGAGCGGGCGGCCTCCTCGATACGCCGCCAGGCCTTCTCGAAGCGGGCGCGCTTCTTGGAGATGATGAGGCGCCCGTCGGGGTCCTCCTTGGTGAGGACGATTGCGTCGATCTCGTCGCCCAGAGAGACCTCGTCGTGGGGATCGACGGACTTGCGGATGGAGAGCTCGTTGGAGGGGATGACCCCCTCGGACTTGTAGCCGATGTCCACGAGCACCTCGTCCTTGTCGATGCGGACGACGTGGCCGGTCACCACCTCGCCCTCCTCGACAGGAGTCATGGTGGCGTCGTAGTTCGGGACTATTTGGCCGTCGATTTCCAGCAGGAGACCGCGCGACCCCTCTACGACTGTGCCGATGGCGGCGAGGTCGGCGGGTGGCTCTGTAAGTACTTGCACCAGGCGAAGCGTAGCGCAGCAGGGCAAAGAGGCTCTGCCGCAGCGATGGTGCTGGGCACACGCGAGCACAGTGCGGGGCACACCTATGATTTGCGCGGCCATGCCGAGCAGGGCGACAAAGCGGGGAGGCGACCGCACTGACCTCACAAGCGACTGTGACGTGCTCGTGTGCGGGGGCTCGTTTGCGGGTCTGGCGGTGGCCCGGGCGCTTGCGGGTTCGGGGGCGCGGGTGATGGTGATTGACCGCTACGAGCTGGGCGAGCGCCAGACTTCGGCGTGCGCGATCCCGACAAACTGGCTGGGGGCACTGCGACTGGGGGCGGCCCGGTTGCAGACCTTTGGCGAGCTTGTGGTGCACACACCGGGGACCAGCGGCCGCTGGCCGTTGCCGCAGACGTTCTCGACCTTTGACTATCGGCGGCTGTGCGAGGAGCTCTGGGCCCAGACGGGCCTGGGCGATGGGGCGTTTGAGACGGCGACGGTGACGGGCAGGACGGGCACGACGGTGCACACAGATCGAGGCGACCTGTCGGCACGCCTGGTCGTGGACGCGATGGGCTGGAGGCGGGTGCTGTCGCACACGATGGGGGTCCAGCCCCCGCGAGCGCCGCTGTCGCGCGGCCTTGAGGTCCACAGCGCGGGCAGGGGAGCAGAGATGGAGCTGTGGATTGACAGGCGCTACGTACGGGCGGGGTACGGGTGGAGCTTCCCGGCGGGCGATGAGGTCCGTGTGGGCATTGGCTCGTTCTGGCCGGAGCACGGCGTCAAGGCGCCGACGGTGCGCCTGGCGGCGGATCTGGGCAGAGCGCCGGATGGATACCAGGGCAACTGGATCCCACACAAGCTGCGGGCGGCGACCGAGGATGGCGTGTTCTTCGTGGGCGACTCGGCGGGCCACTGCTTGCCGCTGACGGCAGAGGGCATCCGCACGGCGTTCTACTTCGGCCTGGCGTGCGGGCGAGAACTGCGCGCGGTCCTGGAGGGTCGCGCGAGCACCGAGCAGGCCCTCCACGCGTACGGCGCGTTCTCGGGCGCCCAGGCGCGCAAGTTCGGTGTGCTGCTGGGCTTGCAACGCGTCATTGGCCAGCTCACGGGCACGCGGGCGATAGCGGCGATGGTGCGAGCACTGGAGAACCCGCACGTGGCGGGGAGGCTGCTGGGCAGGTACATGAGCGCGGCGGCGCCGACTGCCGCGCTGGGCGCCCCCAACTGGTCCTGAATCCCGACAGCCGCGCGCGGCTCACGCGCGGCT
>CAJCIJ010000312.1 GCA_903970315.1 Actinomycetota bacterium | reverse complement strand
TCATCGTGCCGTCGGACTTCTGAGCCGGTCCCAACCGCCGGCAAGCACCACTGGCAAGCATCGCCGCCGCAGCGGCCCGTCAGGACGGCTTCAGCGGTAACGCTCCACGACTCCGTCGGCGACGAGGTTCAACAGCTTCGACAGGTGCGCGGGCAGCGAGGACGGTAGCTCCTGCTTGGCCTGGCGCACGATCTGTAGCGCCCAGTCCGTCGCCTCGGCGAGCACCCCCGTGGCGGCGATGCGGTCGCACACCGCCGCCGCCTCGGCCGGTCCCGCAAGCTCGCGCAGGTCCAGGGCCGCAAGCTCGCGGTCGCGCTGGCGGGCCAGGATCAGTGGCAGGGTGACTGTGCCGTCCAGCAGGTCTGTGCCGCGCCACTTGCCCGTCTGGTCCACCGGTCCCGCCACGTCAAGCACGTCGTCTGTCAGCTGAAAGGCAAGCCCTATGCGTCGGGCAAAGGAGCCCAGAACGTCCCCCAGGCCGCGCCCACCAGTGTCTGCACTGTTGGACGCAGCGGTGCCGTCCAGCCGGGCGGCGCGCCCGTCGGCAACAGCGGGACTGATCGGTTCTTGACGGGAGTCCGCGTGACCGTTGTCTGACTGGGCAACCACCAGCGCTCCCAATCGGCAGGCAACCTCAAAGAGGGCTGCGGTCTTCAGTTCGCACCTCTGCAGGTAGCGGTCCACGGAAACGTCGTTGGAAAACAGGTCTTCGTGTTGCAGCAACTCGCCCACCGCCAGCGCCAGCGAGGCATCCGAGAGTGCGCGCAGCTGTGCAATGTCCTCGTTGTGCGCCAGCTCGGCGAAAGCCCGGGCGAAAAGCAGGTCTCCCGTGGCGATCGCGGCATTGCGGCCGGCGACTGCCACGACCGTGGGGTTGCCCCGGCGCAGCCCTGCCCCGTCGACAACATCGTCGTGGGCCAGGGTGGCCGAGTGCATCAGCTCCACCGCCACTGCGGCGCGCACGAGAGCCTGCTGGCGTCCGGACTGGACCGTCGCAGGCGCCGCCTCGCCGGCCAGCAAGACCAGCAGTGGCCTGACGCGCTTGCCTCCCGCTGTCACGTGCCGGGCCAGCGTGGCGCCGACATCGACTGTCGCCTGCTCCAGGTGCGTCTCAGTTTCGCGCATCCTCGCCTGCAACCGCGGGCCACCGTGGGCAAGCAGCGAATCCACGGCCTCCGTCTCGCGCTCAGCGCGCTTGCCGGCTATCTCGTCTGTGGTGCTCAAGCGCGTGCTCCCGCAACGCGTGCCCCTCCGTGCGCGCGCCCAACGGATCTAGCTAACAGTACCGCTGTGAATCGCGATGATGCTGCCCGCCGTGAGCACGTAGCGGATGTCTGTCAGGCCCGCCCTCTCCATCTCGGCCGCCAGGGCGTGGGGCGACAGAAACCGCGCCACGGATTGCGGCAGGTATGCGTAGGCGTCGGCGTACCCCGCCACCTGCCCGAACGCCGGCACCACACGGTCAAACCAGAGCCCGAAAAACCAGGCCAACGGAGGCTTGGTTGGGGTGGCTATCTCAAGCACCACCACCCGGCCGCCCGGCCGCACCACCCGTACCATCTCGCCCAGGCCGCGCGTCAGGTCCGTGAAGTTCCTGGCTCCGAACCCCACCGTGGCAGCATCAAAAGAGTCGTCGGCGTAGGGCAGGGCCAGCGCGTCGCCCCACTCAAAGCGCACGTTGGCGACGCCCTTCGACCGCGCGCGAGCGAGCATGGCGTTGGAGAAGTCCGAGCCGACCACCTCGCCCGTCGGTCCCACACGTCGCGCCAGCTCCAGCGCGAAATCGCCGGTTCCCGTGGCCACGTCCAGAGCCCTATCGCCGGGCCCCAGGCGCGCCTCGTCGGCCGCCCGGGCGCGCCAGCGGTGATGCAGGCCGGCGGTCATGACCGAGTTCATCAGGTCATAGACCCCCGCGATCCTGTCGAACATCGAACGGATCTGGGTGGCGGGCGGTGCGGCCATCGCCAGCGACCTACTTCAGCTGCGACAGGAAGTACTCGATTGCGTCGAACTTGTCCGCAGGCAGGTTCTTGAACGACGGCATCGGCGCCGTGGGGTTGGCGAGCGTTCTGCCGATCGCCGGCGCGGGCAGGCGTGAGCCTATGTAGGTCAGTTCCGGTCCCGGGCCGGAGTTGCCGTTACCGGCGATGTCGTGGCAGTCCTCACAGCCGTTCTGGGCCACTGCCTCGCGGCCGAGTTCGAACTTGCTTACGGCCGCGGTGCCCTGCTGCTTGACCGACGCGGGCAGCGCAATGTTCAAGGCCGTCGGGGTGCCCACTGTGGCGCCGTCGTAGGTCAACAGCGCCATGGCAGCGGCCACGAACACGAATGTGGCGGTAGCAATGGGCCTGCGCTCCGGCCTACGCTCGGGCCCGCGGTCAAAGAAGGGGAGTGTGAACAGCAGGATCATGCCCAGCGTGGGGATGCCAACCGTGGCAAGGCCAACCAGGCTGGGCGGCTTGATCACGCGCAGAAGCTCGAACAGGAAGAAGAAGTACCAGTCCGGACGCGGCACGTACGTCGTGGTGGTCGGGTTGACCTTGGACCCCTGCTCGACACCCAAAACCAGCGACAGGGTGATGATGCAGATCATCACCACGCACGCCATCCCCGCATCCTTGGCCACCGCGTAGGGGAAGAACGGCTTGCCTTCGGACTTCAGGACCGAGTATTCGCGGAGGTATTCCTCCTTCTGGCGTTGATTCATGAGCGCGTGGACGTAGTCATGGGCGGGGGCTCAGACCTCCAGGGTGTCCAGCCTGGTGTCGCGATGGGCCTTCTTCCAGGGCGGGGCGGTGGTCCCCAGCTTGGCCACCAGATATAGGTGGGCTCCTATCAGCGCCGCGATTGCGCCCGGGACGACGAGCATGTGTATGGCGTAGAAGCGCGACAGCGTAGTTGCGCCGAATTCCGACCCCCCGCGCAGGAAGTCGGCGAGGTACGGGCCCACGATGGGGCCGGTGCCTGTGATGTTCGACGCCACCACCGTGGCCCAATAGGCGCGCTGGTCAAACGGCAGCAGGTAGCCCGTCAGCGCCATCACCATGGTGAGGATCAGCAACACCACGCCAATCACCCAGTTGAGCTCGCGTGGATACTTGTAGGCGCCCCACAGAAACGTGCGGCCCATGTGCAGGAAGACGAGCACAACCATGACGCTGGCGCCCCACAGGTGCATGCCTCGAACAAACGCGCCCAGAAAGACTTCGTTTGTGAGGTGCCGGACCGATTCGTATGCCCCACCCGTGGAGTCCGGGCGGTAGTACATCGCCAGGAAGACGCCCGTGACGGCCTGTGACAGGAAGGCGAACATCGTCGCCGACCCCAGTGTGTAGAACCAGTTGGTGCCCTTGGGCACCTTGCGGAACATCATCCA
>CAJCIJ010000311.1 GCA_903970315.1 Actinomycetota bacterium | reverse complement strand
AGGTCTGCGAGGGCGCTCGGTGGTCGAACTTCGCCTTCCAGCAGCCCGTCGCAGACCTCTTCTCCTTCGACGGCTTCCAATGGCGGCTGAATGGCACTGTGATCGAAGGCCAGACCGAACAGAGCTTCACGCCCACCGGCGGCGACATCGGCGATGCGCTGACCTGCCAGGAAACGGTTACCTACCCGCTCACCGACACCACCGCGGTCGCCACGAGCAAGCCTGTGACGGTGATTGCACAGAGCTCTGGTCCAACGGGCGCTACGGGCCCGACGGGTGTTGGAGCCACGGGCGCCACCGGCCCCACAGGGACAACAGGGGCAACCGGGGGCACTGGGCCAACGGGGTCAACGGGCCTTCAAGGGGCGACTGGCCTGACCGGCGCCACAGGTCCAAGCGGCTCTGAAGGCCCCAGCGGCGCAACGGGCGCGACCGGTCCGACGGGGACCAACGGTTCCACTGGACTCACGGGGGCCAGCGGTTCGACCGGGGCGACGGGCATCACCGGCTCGACCGGCGCCACGGGCTCCACAGGTTCCACCGGCGCGACTGGACTCACGGGCGTCACGGGCTCCACGGGTGCGACCAGCGTCCCAGGGACCACGGGCGCAACCGGCGCCACAGGCTCCGCGGGGGCGATCGGTTCCACCGGATCGCAGGGCGCCACCGGACCGGAGGGCCCCGCCGGCAAGCTCCAGCTGATCACCTGCCAGCGGGTCCCGGGCAAGCATGGCCCCATCGTGCAGACATGCACCGCCGGCCGCGAAGGGGCGCCGGTGAAGTTCGCCAGCTCGGGCCTAAAGCTTGCCGCGACCATCTCCAAAGGCAGGCTTATCTATGCCACGGGCTTTGAGATCGGCACAGGCAAGCTGATGCGACTGGCCGTGACTGCACGGCGCAAGATCACAACGGGCAGCTACACGCTGACGGTGCTGCGCGACCACAGGCGCCTGGTTCAGGCGATCGCGATCAGGTGATGTAGCCCGGGAGGGTCGGGCGGAGTCGGCTTGGCGCGGCACGCCGACTCCCGGTGGCGCTGCCGGTAACTCCTCCGGCATCCGGGCGCCGTCGAGCACGAGCCCGCGCATACGCGGGCCCTCCCACGGCAGGATGCACCACCGGTGCGTCGAAGCTGGACGCTGTGCCCAACATCAACCACCCCGAGTTCGATGAGCCTCGTGAGCACGACGGATTTCGCGCTCGGCGCGCGCGACTGGGGTACCAGCTGGGCAGTGAGCGACTGGGCGCAAGTCTGTGGGAGCTGCCCGCCGGCCAGGCCGCCTATCCGTATCACTACCACCTCGTCGAGGAGGAGATGGTGATTGTGGTATCGGGCACTCCTGCGCTGCGCACGCCGGACGGCTGGCGAGAGCTCCAGGAGGGCGACGTCGTGAGCTTTCCACGCGGGGAGCGCGGCGCTCATCAGCTCGTAAATCGCACCGAGGAGACCGTGCGTTTCATCGCGGTGAGCACGCACGGGGAAGCTGACATCGTGCTCTATCCGGACTCCAACAAGATCGGCGCCGCCGAGCGCCTTCCCCGAGGTGGCGGCCTACGCGCGTACTTCAACCTTGACGATCAGGTCGACTACTGGGACGGCGAGGTTGCTCCGGCACGGTGACGATGTTGGTGGCCAGCTCGGCGCTCACCGTCGGTCTCGGGCTCGTCGTCCAGCGGCGCATGATCGAGCACCCAGGCGACCGGATCGCCCGAGGCAGCTGCAAGCGTGCGAAGTGCCTCGCTCGCCTCCTCGTCGGTCATCGACTCGACAGCGTTGAGCAGCCGGTCCTTGACGGTCATTGCCTAAACCTCGCACCGGGTCTTCCAGACGAAGAGCCAATTGGGGTGTCGCAGTGCCGGAGATCGATCTCGCCGGGGCGAGGCACAGCCGCGCTCCCTGATCACAAGGGCGGCTGATGCAAGCCGAAGCTCGACCCCTGGTTGTCGCGGCAGAACGCGAAGGTCCCCGACGGGCCCGGGCCGGAATGCTCATTGAACTCGGCCTCGCCACCGAGCTCTCGCACGCGCTGGGCTGCCGCCTGGATGTCGTCGACCTTGAAGAACAGATACGGGCCACCACCCTCGTCGCCGCCGTGTAGGCCACCGGCGATGTTCGGCGTCTCAATCCGGAAGCCCTGCGCCTCGCCCGACGGGCCCAGCGTCATCTTCCATCCAAACAGCTCGCCGTAGAACTCACGCGCCGCCGCTGGGTCCTTGACTCCCAGCTCGAAGAATGAGACCTCGCCGGCCATCGGCCACCTCCTGATCGTTGTTGCTCGCGTTGGCCTTTACCCCAGCTTCACCTGGGTGTGCCACGTTGGAACCCAACCAGATCGGAAGGGGAAGCCTATGGTACGGATCACCGTTAGCACCGAGGCAGCCAACCAGGACGCGGCATCGACCCATCTCGACGAGCGCGTCAACTCAGGACATCTCGATCGCGACGACAACGCCGCGGAGTTCATCGAGCGGCTCGGTTGGGCGATCACCGACGCCGAGACCGCCCAGCCGGGAAAACCGGGGCACTGAGCCCTCGCGCAGTGACCACGTAGGTCCTGCTTCGATCCCCCCTGCGGACGCTGGAGGACGACCGCGCCGCTGACGGCGGCGCGGACGCGCGATCACCAGATGCGGGTGATCGAGTAGGCGTCGAAGATGGCGTCGGCTGAGACGATCGTGGCCCGCTCACAGATGGCCTGCGCTGCGAGCAGTCGGTCAAACGGATCGTTGTGGATCGGCGGGAGCGCTCGCACCGTCCAGGCGTGGACATCGGTTACCGGCAAGCGCTCGAAGGCGAACTCATCGAGGCGCGCCAGCAGGTCGTCGGCAACTCGCAGCTTGCCCAGGGCGCTTTTGATGACCGCCTCCCAGACGCATACTGCGCTGACCACCACGGGTGTCCGCTCATCCTCGATCGCGGCCCGGACTCTCTCGATGCGCTCATCGCCCGCAAGCAGCCACAGCAACGCGTGCGTGTCGAGCAGCAGGCTCAGCTGAAGTGCTCGGCGAAGTCAGCGGGAAGCTCGTCGAAGTCGTCGGCCAGCTCAATTTGGCCGCGCAACACTCCGAAGGCGTCGGCAACGCGGCGGCGGGGCTGTAGGGCGACCAGTCGTGCCGCCGGTCGCCCGGAGCGCTGGATGATGACCTCCTCGCCCGTTTCGGCGAGCTGGACAAGCCGCGACAGCTGGGTCTTGGCTTCATGCATTCCAACGCGGACCACCTCCATACAGTAGCACCTACTTAGCTAGTACGGGCTAGCTCTGTGGCTGCGCTGGCCCGGGCGACACCACTCGCCCGTACTCGCTGGCAGGACCAGGGGCCGGGCCGACTCCGACCGGCCTCACGGCACGGGTGGCAGGTGGCAGGTGGTAGCCTTGAGTCCGATGACGATGAGAAAGACCAGCATCTACATCGAGCCCGAGGTCGACATTGCTCTTGCCCGGCGAGCCGCCCGCGAAGGCACCACCAAGGCCGAGGTGGTCAGAAACGCCCTGAGGGACGCCGCTCGTGGTTCGCTGGGCGTCAAGCCGCGCGCCCGCGGCGTATTTGCGGGGCCCGAGGACCTTGCTCGCAATGTTGACGAGCATCTGGCCGCCACCGGTTTCGGCGAGCCTTGATCGTCGTCGATACCTCGGCGATCATCGCCTACATGAACTCCGCCGACCGGGATCATGGGGACGTCGCGGAGTGGTTGGGAGCCGAGCCGGACGACCTGACCACAACGCCGCTGATCGTGGCCGAGGCCGACCACCTCGCCCGTGCGCGTGGGGGTGCCAGCGCCACGAAAGGCCTACGCGCTGACTTGGTCGCGGGCGCCTACATTGTGGACTGGTGGCCGGAGGCACTCGCTGCTTCAGTGCGCGTGGCCGAACGCTACGCCGACACCGGGCTGGACCTTGCGGACGCGTCGTTGGTGGTACTGGCACAGCGTTGTGAAACGGTCGCGATCGCCACGCTTGACGAGCGGCATTTCCGAGCAGTGCGCCCACTGGCCGGCGGTGGCGCCTTTCGGCTGCTCCCCCGCGACCGCTGAGCTTTTTGCCCACCTAACCAGCCGGTGCGGCCTATAGGGTCGTGGTCGGTGTCAACGTCTCCGCGTGCTCGGCCCGTGCCCAGCGATCGCTACGTCTCGGAAGCGATCACGGAGTTCCTTGCCCGGCGCGTGGTCCATCCCGCCGAGGTCTTCAAGGATCCACGCCAGGAATGGCGGCGCCTGTTCGCCGAGCTCTACGGCACCTTTCTGCTGGTGCTGGTGGCCGCCGGCGGCGGCATGATCGGCCACGCGTTCCCCGACACCATCAGCCGGACCGCCGCCGTGGTCGCCCCGGGGCTGATGGTGATGGCGATCATCCTCGCCATGGGCAAGGTCTCCGGCGCCCACCTGAACCCCGCCGTGAGCATTGCGTTCGCCCTGCGACAGGACTTCCCATGGCGCCGCGTTCCCGGCTACATCGTCGTGCAGCTGATCGGCGCCACGCTCGCGGTGCTCCTGCTGCGCCAGATCGTCGGCGTGTCGGCTACGTTCGGCTCAAACTACCCCGCCGTCGGCCACTCCAGCATGTCGGCGTTCTGGATGGAGGCGGTGCTCACGCTCGGACTGGTGACAGTCATCCTGGGTACCTCCTCCGGCGCCCAGAACGTTGGCACGCTCGGGGCACTGGCGGTGGGCGGGTACATCGCGCTGGCGGGCCTGTGGGGCAGCCCCATCTCGGGCACCTCGATGAACCCGGCGCGCACCTTTGCCCCCGACCTGGTGGGGGGCAACTTCAGCGACTTCTGGGTCTACGTCGCCGGCCCGCTGGCCGGCGCGGTGGTGGCGGTGGGCGCCGCCTTCATCCTCCGGGGCCGTGGCGGTGGGCCATCCGGGTCGGCCGCCGCACAGGGCGCCCTGGAAGCCGCAATGGCACGTACCGACGCCAACCACTGACGCTCTGTCGGCGCGCGCCGCCCGCGTGCGTTGGATGCGGGGTCGTCGGCGATCCGGCGAGAGTCCGGCGTCGGCTGGCCGGAGGGCGAGTATCGTCGGTGGATGGCTGTCGCCTCCAACGGCACGGTGGTGGTAGCCCACCCGACGGGCTCCGAGCGCAACGCGCTCGGCAGGGCAGCTCGGCGACGGGTGCCGCGTTCCCAGCAGGCGCTGTTTGAGCCCGCACCCGATCGCGCCGATCCGATCGAGCTGCTCCAGCGCCAGTCCCAGACCCGCATCAGCGAGCTGGTGCCGATCCGCTATGGCCGCATGGTTGCCTCGCCTTTCAACTTCTACCGCGGCGCTGCCGCGATCATGGCCGCCGACCTCGCCACGACGCCGCGGTCGGGGATTACCGTGCAGTGCGGCGGCGACGCGCACCTCTCGAACTTCGGCGTCTTCGCCTCGCCCGAGCGCCGGCTGGTGTTCGACATCAACGACTTTGACGAGACGCTGCCGGGGCCTTGGGAGTGGGATCTGAAGCGCCTCGCCGCCAGCGCGCTGATCGCCGCGCAGGGCAACGGCTTCCCAGTCGCCCAACAGGAGCGCGCCGTGCTCGCGACCGTGCGCGGCTACCGCAAGGCGATGCTGGGATTCGCTGCGATGAAGAACCTCGACGTCTGGTACGCGCGCCTGGATGCAGAGGAAGTGCTCGCCCAGCTTGGCTCGCAGATGGACATCAAGGCTCCCAAGGGGGGCGACGAGGAGAGTTCCGCCGCCGACAGTCGTGAGCGGATGGCGGAGTTCTCCAAGCTCACCCACCAGGTCGAAGGGCACACGCGGATCCTCGCTCATCCGCCCCTGCTGGTGCCCATCGACGACCTCGCCTCTGGCTCCGAACGCGACGAAATGTTTGACGGATTGCACCAGATTCTGAGCTCCTACCGCGCCACGCTGCAGAACGACCGGCGTGCGCTGCTGGAGCAGTTCCAGCTGACCGACCTCGCGCGCAAGGTGGTGGGGGTTGGCAGCGTTGGCACGCGTGCATGGGTCGCGCTGCTGCTCGGCGCCGACTGCCAGGACCCGCTGTTTCTACAGCTCAAGGAGGCTCAGGCGTCGGTGCTGGAGCCGTTCCTGGGGCCCAGCGGATTTGCCAACCACGGCGAGCGCGTCGTCACCGGCCAGCTGTTGATGCAGGCGTCAAGCGACATCTTCCTGGGCTGGCTGCATGTCCAGTCCGGAATCGACGGCCAGCAGCGCGACTTCTACGCTCGTCAGCTCAACGACTGGAAGGGCGCTGCCGAGATCGCGCAGATGACGCCCAAGGGCATGGCCCGCTATGGGGCGATGTGCGGCTGGACGCTGGCGCGTGCGCATGCGCGCAGCGGCGACCGCATCGCAATCGCAGCCTATCTGGGCCACGGGCGGGTGTTCGATCGCGCGATCCTCGCCTTCTCGGAAGCCTATGCCGAGCAGAATCAGCGCGACTTCCAGGCACTCCTGGAGGCGGTCCGCGACGGCCGCATCACGGCACAGACGGGCGTCTGAGCGCCGACCGGGGCACCGGTCAGGTTGGCCGGCCTCCTTCTGCGGTGCTGACGCACCCAGAAGCCCATATTTCGCCTTGTGGACGTCTGATTGAGAGTTCGCCGCACGCAGGCCGCCAGTCCGTCCGAATCGGCGCCCAGGGGTAAGCTGCGCGGGCGATCGGCCCGATAGGAGCGCTGTGGAAATCGGTCGATTTCTTTGCCGCGACGACAATGAGCGCCGCCGGATGGTGGATCTTGCCCGGACGCTACGTCCGGGCATGCTCGTGGTGGTCGGCCTGTTCATGGTTGCGGGCCTCTCTGGAGTCCCCTACTACGGGGTGCTGCCGCTGGCGCCGCCGGCGGTTGCCTGCGTCGTCTACGCGGCAGCGTGGAAGCTGAACATCGGCCGCCACCGCCGCCCGGAGTTCCTGTGGGCC
>CAJCIJ010000310.1 GCA_903970315.1 Actinomycetota bacterium | reverse complement strand
GGGACGGAGGCGGCGATCCCGCTGATGATCTTGGCCGCGCCCACCGTCACCGCGGCCACCTGCTCCTTGAGGCCGGCGGACAGTGTGGTGTCCGTCGAGCTGTGCGAACCGGTCTGACCCGAGACTCCCGTTGGCCCGGCGCCGGCAGCGGCGTTGACCGTCAACGTGAACGCGCCCGACCCGCCGGTGTGGTTTTTATCGCCGAAGTAGCTGGCGGTGATCTTCGGGCTTCCGGCAGTGGTCTGGCTGTAGTTGACAGTGCACTCCGCGGAGGCGCCGGTGCCGGCCAGCACGCACGCGACTGCGTTGAAATCGCCGGCGCCAGTCGATACGAAGTTGGCCAACCCGGTGGGAGTCACAGGGCTTGAGCCGGTGTCGGTCACGGTCGCCTTGCACGTCACCGCTTGCGACGTGGAGGCAGGGTTAGGCGAGCAGCTGACAGCGGTCGTCGTGGGGTTCGGTGACACCGTCAGTCCACCCCACCCTTCACTCGGCGCGTGCGCTGCGTCACCTTCGTATTCGGCAGCGATTGTCGGCGAGCCGGCCACCCGCTGGGAATAGCTCAGTTCGCAGGACGCCGATTCGCTGTTTTTGGCCGACAGCGTGCAGGCGCGCCCGGGGATAAAGCCGCCGCTGGGCACCGGGCTGACGAAGGTCACCGATCCCGTGGGGGTCGATTTGACGGGGCCGTCATCGGTGACGGTCGCGGTGCACTTGGCTTCCGCGCCTGCGGCGAGAGTCGTAGGCGCGCAGTCAACCGCGGTCGTGGTCGGGTTGGGCGAGATCGTCAAGGGGGTTGACCCGGAGCTGCCCGCGTGCGCCCCGTCGGGTTCGTAGGTGGCGCCAAGGGAGGCCGACGCGGCATCCTTCTGGGTGTACGTCAACGAGCACGACCTCGATTCCGAGCCGCTGCCGCCGAGCGTGCAGGAGTCGCTGCCCGAGAAGTTGCCCGAGCCCGTCGTTTCGAAGGCGACGTTGCCTGTAGGGGCGATCGGATGCGGGCTGGTGTCGGTGACCGTCGCCGTGCATGTCGACGCTTGGTCGCTGTAGGCTGGGTCCGGCGCGCAGTTGACCGCAGTGGCGGTTTCGTTGGGGGTCACGACCAGTGGAACCGTTGCCGAGTCGGCCGCGTATTCGCTGTTGCCGTGGTATGCGGCCGTGAGCGTCTGGGTCCCTGCCACCGAGGGGGTGAAAAGCTCCACACACGCGACGGGGGCGGCAGTTGATATACCCCAGGGCAGCGTGCAAGGGTTGCCAGTCACGCCGCCTTCCCCCTGTTTTATGGGGTAGTCGCTGAACGCGCCCTCGCCGTTCGGGCTCGAGCTCCACGTGACTTCCCCGCTGGGGGCGTAGAAGTACGGCGGCGGAATCCCCAGCAGGACCACCACGCATTCCGCCGGCTGACCGACCTCGACCTGGCTCTGATTGCAGGAGGGCTGGTATGAAATGAGTGGTTCGCCCGTCGGGTTCAAGGTGAAAGACCCAGAGCTCGTGGAATGTGTGCTGTCGCCACCGTAACCGGCCGTTATCGTCGTCTGACCGGCTTCGCTCGGAGTGAATTCGATCGCGCAACTTCCAGCTGCGAGCGCGCACGTAGCGCTGGTAAAGGTTCCCTTCGCGCCGTCGGCGCCGAAGCTCACCGTCCCGGTTGGTGTCGAGGAGCCGTTGGTCGTGTCGGTCACCGTCGCGGTGCACTTCGTCTTCGTGCCGACGCCAGGGGTGGAGTTCGTGCAGCTGACCCCAGTCGAGGTCGTGTCCAGGGGCACCGTCACAGTCAGCTTGGTCGAGCCCTTGCTGGACGAGTACGAAGCGTTGCCGGTGTAGGAGGCGGTGATCTTCGGCGAATTGGCGTCGGTCTCGGTGTACGTCACCGAGCATGCCCCAGTCGGCTCCTTGGCGGCAAACGACAGGTCACAAGCTCCACCCTTTGAGAATTCGCCGGCCCCGTTCGAGCCGAACGTGACCGTGTCGGGCGCGCCCCCTGTCGGAGCGACCAGGAAAGCCACTTCCGCCTTGCACGTTGTCGGCTTGCCGGACTCAACCGGGTTTGGCGAGCAGTTCACCCCGGTTGCTGTCGCGACCGCCGTCGCAGGTATCACCGAGGCAGCGAGCGGCGTCGGCTGGCCGCTCAACGGATCGACTCCTACCGGGTAGGCCGCCGCAAGCGCCTCCGAGCTTGAGGCGACAGCGCCAATCGCCACAGCGACCGCCGTCACGGCGACAGCACCGAGCGCCGAGCGCCGGGCTCGGCGCAGCCCGAGGCCATGATTGGACACCAAGCCGGACCCGGCGTTAGTGGCCACGGTCCCTACGATGGACAGGCGGACACGCAAGCCGTCGAATTGGCACACGTCGATGGTCTCACATTCAGTGCCACCTGTGTGGCAGCGTGCGGTAGGCCCCGGCGTGCTGAGCCGATGTCCTAGCAGCAGCTGGAGTTTTGATCAGCCGATGTCGCCGCGTGGCGCAACCCAAACACTGGCGAATGAAAGAGAGGTATGCCGCTCGATCGTGTCGTAATCGTGGTCGTAGTGCAGTACGCCAAGGCCTTGCGTGGCGGCTATCGAGGCAATCAGCAGATCCACTGGCTTGACGCGGTGAGAGATGCCGCCTGCCGCCGCGAGCTCGGCCTGGGCCGTGACCGCCGCTGCTGCGGACTCGCTGCTTAGCGGTGCGTGCGGAAGCGCGTCCAGCCGGCTTGCGGTAAGCGCAAATGTCTTGCTGTCGCGAGCGCTGTAGCGCATCTCCAACAGGGTCGGTGGACAGGTCCACAGCTCACCGTCTGCGAGCGCCATCTCAAACTTCTCGCGCACGGAACCGTGCAGCCGACCGTCGAGCAGTCGCGCCCACACGGAGTTATCGAAAAGCAGCCCTTGGCCGTAGCCCGTCAATGCGTCCAGCCGCGCTCGCGGACCTCATACGCAGCATCCACGTCGAGGCCCTCGCCAGTGCGCAACTGCTGGATCAGCTGGCGTCGCAGCTCGGCATTGCCGGCCGCGTCATCGCGCGCGGACTCCATCTCCCGCAACCGGTCGCGCGCCCCCCGGATAATCAGATCGTCGAACCGTGGGCGCTCTCCCCGGCGACGGAGTGCGTCGAGCGCCTCGCGCACCGGAGGCGTCTCGGTGATCGAATGCCTCGGGTGGCGGGTGGGCACGACCCGAAGTGTAGCACCTGGTACAGCACCGGTCTGGCGCCGAGGACGGCGCTCAACGTAACCGACCCAGCGACGATCAGCCCAGGTGCACGCTCTGCATTGAGATGCCATACACGCGGCCTTCGGTCACCTCGAACAGCGTGAAGCTTTCTCCAGGTCCCAGGAGCGTGTAGACGGTGACCGATCCAACGGCTGAGGCGGACTTGACGTGGGGGTAGGCGTGCTTGAGCGCCGAGAGCGTCGAACCGATCCCGATGCCCTTTGCAGTCTTGAAGCGGTCAAGTGGCGTGTTGAACTCCTTCTTGCCACTCGCCGTATCGTTGGTGACCCCGGCTTCGATGCCCACCCTGACCACCTCGATCGGAGCGGTCGTGCTCGTCTGGGCAAGTTGGAACGAGGCCTCTCCAACCTTGCTGATGGTGCTTCCGTACTGGCACCCGCCTTCGTTGCACGTGCCGCCCTTGCCCCACGCGGCGGTCGCAGCGGCCAGGGAAGATCCCAGCTTGACCCCAGCCAGCGACTTGACCGGGACGATCAGGTTGGTGTGTGTGGTCGGCAGCGCCGCCTGGGCCCCCGCCACGGCGGTGAGCACAACAAGGACGCTGATAGCGCTAGCAACGCGAAGTCTCATCTCGGTCATCCCTTTCGTTGGGTTGGGCCGGTCCGCACCAACGGACTCCCGGGCCGTCGCAACAGTGTTCCAGATCTCAGCACCCGCTGGGGCATCGGCGACGTAGAACGACCCCAGCACCGCGCTCTCCCGCCGCGCGCCTGCCGTTGGCGAGGATCTCGTGCTGTGCGGTCGATATATGGAGCTTTAACAGCTAGAGCGCTCTATATATGGACCCCCATAGTAGGACACGGAGCGGCCCCCCGCTGCCCGTACAACGAGCACTCAGGAGCGTCGCCGGCAGCGTCTCGACTTGGCGGCGCCTACGGGGCCTCACCCAGGCCCAGCTGGCAGAGCGCGCAGGCACCTCACGCGGTGTCGTCGGGTCGCCGGTCTGGGCAAGGGTGAGATCGAGCGGATGGAGCCGGCGTTCGAGCATAGGCAGCGCGAGTTGGCAGCTCAGGTGACCGGGCAGCCCTGAGAGCTGGCGTCCCTACGGTCGCCCAACGCTCGGTGGTTGCCCGTCGTGAACGTCTCAGTCGCCGCGTGCACCGGCGCCGTTACCGGCGTCTGCGTCTTCGCCGTCCGGGGCCTCGGAGGTCTCCTGGGCGACGACCGCCAACAGCTCGCTTGCAAGCGCGCTGCCGTCGGATGAGCGCTGGGGCGTCGCCGCGATGCTGACCACCGCGCGGCCGTCCTGTAGCTCTTCGAGGGTGATCCGCGGACTGCGCCGCATGGGGGTCTTCAGCGAGCCTTCCAACACCTCCTGGAGGTGGCGCGGGGTCATACCCGGGGCCAGGCGAGCGCGCATGCTCACAGCGTCGGGTTCGCGCAGCGGCCGCACCGCCACGTTGAGCACGACATTGTTGGGGACCATCACCAGCTCGTTGCCCACCGCCAGTGTTGTGTAGAGCAGACCCTGCGAGCTCACAACGCCCTCGATCTGTCCCTTGCCACCACCCAGCACGCCGCCCTGCAGGCGCACCCTGTCACCCACGCGAAACGGCCGAGCGCTGATCAGCACGGCGCCGGCGAAGAAGTTGCCCAGC
The DNA here is from genome assembly GCA_903970315.1 of Actinomycetota bacterium. GTDB lineage: Bacteria > Actinomycetota > Thermoleophilia > Solirubrobacterales > Solirubrobacteraceae > Palsa-744. The sequence continues at coordinate 14,113 of CAJCIJ010000310.1, read as the reverse complement.
GTCTGCTGGGCGGCAAGGCCGGCGATCACCGCCGTGGCACCGGCCACGCCCAGAAGCTGACCCAGGCTCAGCCCTGCGATGGCAAGCGCCACAAGCGTCACGGTGATGACCGTGACAAAGCGCAGCACAAACCCCACCGTGCCCGCGGTCGCAGGCTCCATGCGCCGGAACAGCGCCGGCCCAAGCCCCCGGCCGGCATTGAGCGCAAGCGGCCAGCTGAGCACGATCAGAGCAAATGCCGCCGCCAACCGTACGGGGATGTCGCTGGTGCAAAACGGGTGCGGATGCATTCCTTCGCAGGCCTTGCCACCGACGCCGAAGACTGCGTGGCGCCAGGCATAAAGCGCCACCACTCCGCCCAGCGCCGCCAGCAGCACCAGGCCGTGCCACCGCGCCCGCTTGGCCTCCCCCCGCGCTATCTGGTTGCCCAGTCCCGCGTCCTGCCAGGACTGGCTGCGTGTTTCGAACATCGCCTGCGGCATCGCCTGCGGGACCTTGGACTTCTTTGGAGACATGGTCTCCCCATGATGGCGCGCGCGCTCGCCCGAGCCAACACGTGCACGACGGCGCGCGGACGGTGCTAGGTGCTACCGAATCGGGCCGCGCAGCCCAACCCTTGTGCGCTGCGCGGCGTGGCTTGACCCGATTCGAACCCCCTGCGCAAATCGCTAGCGGGACGTGGGGCGGCAGCGTCCGCCTGATCGGGTGCTGGCACGCCGTCGCCCACGGCGCGGGCTCAATGACGGAAACCGTCGCAGGCCGCCGGTACGGTGGGCCAGTGCTAGGAGCCGCTTCCGCCCCAATCATCGCCAAGTCGTAGTTGTCGCACGTGGCCCAGTTTCCGTCGCTAAAGGGAAAGCAGCTCCTCAGGCTGCTGGAAGCCGAACCTCTCGGTTACCGAACAGTGCGGCGGAGGGGCTCGCACCGCAAGATGGAGGCCCCGCGACACCCCGCGATCACGTTCGCCTTTCACGACAGCCAGACGATCCGGCCCTCAACCGTCAAGAACATCCTTTGTAACCAGGTAGGCCTTGCCGAGCAAGACGCCGTCGCGCTACTGTGAGGCAGATATGACCGTACGCGTGCTGTACCGGCAAGATCAGGACACGTGGGTGGCCACATCACCCGACGTACCGCGGTGGACTGTGGTGGCGAACACCTACCTTGAGGCGCACCAGCTCGTTGAGGAAGGCGTGCGCTTTGCCTTGGACCGTGACGACCTGACGGTCGAGCACTACGTGCCGGCCGGCGTCGCTGTCGCCGCGTAGATCCGACCGCCGCGATCAGCGGCCCGGGCAGGCTGGCCCGCACGCGCCGCACTCCGCGCAACCGCCCAACGGCAAGCGTGGACCGACTCGTCAGGTGACCGTGTAGATGATCATGGCCGGCCCGAACAGCAGGCAGTAGGCAGCAAACGGCAGCAGGGTGCGGGTCTTGAAGTAGCGCACCAGGAAGGCCACCGTGAAGACGGCGGTGACGGCCGCCGTCAGACACGCCACGGCGGCCTGGCCGCGGATGCCGTTGCCCAGGTGGCCAAGCAGGTCAGGCAGCTTGACGACGCCGGCGGCAAGGATGATGGGCGTGGCCAGCAGGAAGGCAAACCGGGCCGAGTCCGAGTGGTCAAGCCCGCGCGCCAGGCCTGCCCCCATGGTCACCCCGTCGCGGCTGATGCCGGCCAGCAGGGCGCTTGACTGGGCCACGCCCACGACCAGCGCCTCGCGGTACTCAAGCGTGTCAAGCTCGCGCGCGCCGTCTGGCTTTGCTCCCTCGCGCGCGGCCAGTTCGCGCACCGCTGCGCGCCTGCGAAAGAGCTCGGCCGCCAAGAGCAGACCGCCGTTTACCGTCAGCAGGATCGCCGCCGCCTCGGGCTTTGCCGTGAGTGTGCGCAGGGTGTGCTCAAGCGCCAGGCCAATGATCCCCGCGGGGACACTCGCCACGATGATCAGCCACGCCAGACGCTCGGTGGGGGTCTCGGCGCGGCGCTTTGGCAGCGTGGCAAAGAACGCCCGGATGATCTTCACCCAGTCGCGCCAGAAGTACGCCAGCAGGCCGAGCGCGCTGCCGACGTGGAGCATCACCACGAACGCCAGCCAGAACGACTCCGATTCAGACTGCGCCCGCACCAGCCTGTTCCAGCCAAAGAGCGTGGGGAACAGCACCGTGTGGCCAAGGCTTGAGACCGGGAACAGCTCCGTGATCCCCTGCAGCACGCCAAGCACGATCGCCTGGAAGTAGCTCAGCGCCGAAGCGACCATGGGCGCGGCGTCCAGGGCGTGGGCGAGGTGGGCAGCGAACACGGGCGCGGGAGCTTATCTGGCAGCCGCCAAGCCACGCGTCAGCGGCAGCGCCGGCCCGAGCCTGCCCGGCATCGATGTTCACAAACACTTCACATCTTGGCCGCGCGCTGGTTACAAAAGATTGAATTTGCAGGCGAATATGAGTGATGAGATGCGCGCCTCAGAATCCCCTACAGGTCAGGAGCAGGCCGCCATGAGCACAGACTCGACCAGGGCCATGAGCACAGACTCGACCAGGGTGGACATGCACTGCCACTCCACCGCCTCCCAGGTGCCCACGCTTGGCGTCCAGCGCCAGGTGGGCCTGCCGGAGTGCGCAACACCCCCCGAAGAGGTCTACGCGCTTGCCAAGCGCCGCGGCATGTCGTTCGTGACGATCACCGATCACGACACCATCGCGGGCGCCCTGGAGATTGCAGACCGGCCCGACGTGTTCATCTCCGAGGAGCTCACGGTGCAGTTCCCCGGCACGGGTGCCGCTGCTCACGTGCTCTGCTACGGGATCGACGCCGGCGATCACGAGTGGCTGCAAGCCCACAGCGACGACGTCGAGGCGTGTGCCCAGTACATGGGAGACGAGGGCATCGTGTGTGCGCTGGCGCACCCCTACTACAACGTCGGCGCTCCTCTGACTGCCGCCCAGCGCCGGCACCTGGCCGAGCTGTTCGGGATCTGGGAGATCCGCAACGGCGCGCGCTCCTGGGCGCTGAACGCGCCCGCTTGCGACTTCGTCGCGGCGCGCGGCTCGATTGGGATCGCCGGCTCTGACGACCACGGGGGCATAGACATCGGGCGCACCTGGACCGAGACGCCCCCGGCGGCGACAGCGGCCGAGTTTCTGGCACACGTGCGCGCAGGCGCAGTGGCGGTGGGCGGCTCACAGGGCAGCCCAGCCAAGTGGGCGCACTCGGCGGTGGCGCTGGCCACGCGGGTGCTGGGCGCCGACTCAGACGACGATCCCCAGCCGCTTGACCCCCGCGCCGTGCTGACGATCGCAGCGCGCCTGATCCGCGACGGCGAGCCGCCCCACGCGGGCCTTGGCCACGAGCTCTCGCCCGCCGACGGGCGCGCGCTGCTGCGCTCCTGGCTTGCCGCAGTGGAGCTTGACCACCTCGACGGCTGGGCGCTGATCGCGCTGATGCAGTCCGACGGTTTCAGCCACTCCGACCTGTTCCGCAGCGCGTGCCGCCTGCACGAGCGCCAGCTCGGAGCCGCCGTGGACGCCGCAACGACGACCATCTCGGTCGCCCCTGCGGCCGAGCTCTCCCACACCGCGCACGCGCTCTTTGAGAGCTTTGTGCCCGTCATCCCCTATGCCGCCTCGGCAAGCGTGCAGGCAGGCGAGACCGGACGCATGGCTCGCGGCCACCTGCGCGAAGAGTGCCCGCGCGTGGCCATCCTGGTGGACGGCATCGGCACCACACACGGGGTCACGCGGGTGATCGAGGAGATCCGCGCACGCGGCGTGACGGGCTTTGACGTGGAGGTGCTGGGCACCGACTCCGATGTGGACCGCCGCATCGGCTCGGCCACCGAAGTCGAACTTCCGTACTTCCCGGGTGTCCGGGTGGGAGTGCCGACGTTGCCGGGCATCGTGCAGGCGCTCACGGAGGGCAACTTCGACCTCGTCCACGCCTGCTCGCCGGGCCCCGTGGGGATCGCAGGCGCACTCATCGGCCGCGCGCTGGGCCTGCCGCTGCTAAGCAGCCACCACACCGAACTGGTGGCCTACACCTCGCTGCGTACCGGCCAACGCGAGCTCGCCGAGGCCATGGCTGCGGTGCTGAAAGCGCTCTATGACTCCTGTGAGCTGGTGCTCTCACCCAGCCCCAGCGCCGACCGCGCCCTGGAAGCGCTGTCGGTGCCCCTGGGCAAGCTGATGCGTTGGGAGCGCGGCGTGGACACGCGCCGCTTCACCCCCACCATGCGCACGCCGGGCGTGCTGCCGCAAGGGTCCGTCAACGTGCTCTACTCCGGGCGAATCGAGCGCGAGAAGGGCATCGAGCTGCTCGCCGACGCGGTCCTGATGGCCCGCGAGAGCGACCCCGCCCTGCATCTGGTGGTCGCCGGAGGCGGTGCCGGCGAGGCGTACCTGCGCGAGCGCCTTGGCGACCACGTGACATTCCTGGGCTGGCTGCGCGGCGACGACCTGCCGCGCGCCTACGCAAGCGCCGACCTGTTCGTCTTCCCCAGCTCCACCGACACATTTGGCCAGGTCGTGATCGAGGCCCAGGCCAGCGGGCTGCCGATCGCTGCTGTTGCCGCGGGCGGGCCACTGATGCTCATCGACGACCGCGTCACGGGCCTTCTGGCGGCCCCGTCGCCGGCGGCCCTGTCGGGCGCCATGCTGGAGCTGTCGCGCTCGGAGCTGCTGCGCACACGGTTGGCAACCGCCGCACTGGCGGCGGCACGCAAACGCTCCTGGGAGCGCGCGCTTGACCGCCTTGCGGTCGCCTACCGCCGCACGCTGTCGCTGGCGGGCACCGCAGCCGGCACCAGCGACGAGCGGCAAGCAGGCGAGCGCCTGGGCGCGCCGACTGTCGGCGAGGGCGCAAACGCGCAGCCCGGGCGATTTCTTGGCGGTTGCATTTCAGAGCCGCCGGTTGACGGCAGGAGGGCAGCATGAGTGCTGCGTCGATCGCTGTGGCCATCCACGACGTCGAGCCCGCGACCTACGAACGGTGCGCGCTGATCCGCGACTGGCTTGACGACCACGGCGTGGACCGGGTCACGCTGCTTGTCATCCCGGCCCGTGACCTGCACCCTCTGGGGGAGCGCTCGCCGGAGATGGTGACCTGGCTGCGACAGCGCCACCGCGGCGGCGACGCGATCGCCCAGCACGGCTTTCACCATGTGCGCGCGCGCCGAGGCTCACTTGGGCGCAACGTGCTCACCGACCTGCGCTCGGCACGCCTGCGTGGCCGCGACGGCGCCGAGTTCGTGGGCCTGGATGCCGCCGAGACCAGGCGCGCGGTGGAATCCGGTCGCAGGGTGCTCAAGCTCGCAGGCATCGAGCCCAGTGGTTTCGTGGCGCCCTCCTACGCCTACACCCCGGCGCTGCGCGAGATCGTGGGCGCCCGCTTTGGCTGGTGGGCAGAGCTGCTGCACGTGCGCCGCGCGGCGACGAGCGCCGATCTGCTGTTTCCGCCAATCGCCATTGGCACCGCGGGTGCCATGCGCCGGGCGGTGGGGCCCACACTGGTGCGCGCCGGAGCGGCACTGGCCGGACCGGTGCTTCGTGTCGACCTTCACCCGTCAGACCTGGAGCACCCGCGCCACATGCTGGCGCTTGAGTGGGTCCTGAACCACGCCCACGGGCGCACGGCGGTCACCTACGACGAACTCGCCGGCGTGGCGCGCCTGCCGGGCGCGCCGCTACCGGCGGCCCCAAGCCCGCAGCCGCTTGCCGCGTAGCGGCTAGGTCGCCGCGAGGCGTCGGGCCGCCTGACCGATAAAATGGCGTACATGGCAGGGTCAGCGCACACGTCGCTCGATCCCGGCCAAGACGCAGCCTGGGCGGACCGAAACGCGGAAAAGCGGGAACACCTGACGCCGCCGCCGGATACGCCAGTGGGCGAGCTTCTGCGGCGTGGACAGCACCTCTCAAGCCAGGCCGCGGGCCTGCTGCGAGCCATTGAACGGGCCAATGGCAGCGCTGGACCCTGAACTGGACGTCTGACCACACTGCTCGCCCCCAGGCGCCACGAAGCGGCGCTCACGACGGATAGGGCCGTGGCGATGGTGCTGCATGTTATTCGCATGCTAGCCTCAGAGGTGCATGTCCAAGATGATCCAGATTCGTAACGTTCCCGACGAGCTGCACCGCGAACTGAAGTCACGCGCGGCGCTAGCGGGCATGACGCTGTCGGACTACCTGCTCTCGGAGCTGCGCACCTTGGCTGTGCGGCCGACGATGCAGGAGTGGCTTGCGCGCAGCCGGACCAGGACACCCGTCGAGGTCGGTATCACTCCGGCCGAAGCGATCCAGCTGGAGCGCGACCGCAGCCCGTTGTGATCGTCGCCGACGCGAGTGCCATCGCTGAGTTACTGCTCAGGCGCCCAGCTGCCGCCAAGGTCGACGCCGCGCTGTCGGGTCACTCCGAGCTGCACGTGCCCGAGCACTTCCACATCGAGGTCATGTCAGCGCTACGCCGGTACGCCCTTCGCGGCGAGCTCGGCCCGTATGAGGATCAGCTTGCACTGGCGGACCTGATCGACCTGCGCGTCTTGCGGTACCCGGTCGCGGAGATGTGCGATGCGATCTGGGAGCTTCGTGATCGCCTGACGGTGTACGACGCGGCGTACCTGACACTGGCACGACGGCTGGATGTCGGTCTGATCACGCTCGATCGAGGCCTTGCCGAGGCGGCTGCCGCCGACGGGCGCCTGGTGGACCTTTGAACCGCGCCGCACAACATCGGCGAGGCGACACTGGCCTTAGTCGGGCACCCCACCTAGGCCACCCCAACCAGGCCACCCCACCTAGGCCGCGCCACCGGCATCGCCCACCACCTGTCTGTAAATGTCGACTACGACTCGGGCGTGCTGCTCGGTCGTAAAGGCCTCCAGTACCCGTTCGCGCCCACGCCGGCCCATGTCGGCGGCCAGCTCGGGGTCTGCGACCAGCATCGCGACTGCCTGCGCCCAGGCGCGTGGCTCGCCGGGCGGGCGCAGGTAGCCCTGGACGCCGTCGGTCACGATCTCCGCGGGCCCTCCCACTGTCGTGGCGATCACGGGTACCTCCATCGCCATGGCCTCGATCACGGCACGCCCGAAGGGCTCCTGCACGGAGGGCGAGAGCAGCACATCCAGCGCACGCATGATCTCGGGCACGTCGGAGCGCTCGCCCAAAAACGAGACCCTGTCGCCGAGGCCGAGTCGCGTCACCAGGTCATGCAGACGCGCGACGTAGGCCTCGTTGTCCAAGCGCGTGGAAGGCGCGACAAAGACGGCAGAGCCGACCAGCAACAGGTGCGCGTCAACCCCCTGATCGCGCAGCAGCGCAAGCGCTCCTATCGCCGTGTCCTGACCCTTCCAGGGGCTCAGCTGACCCACGACCCCCAGCAGAACGCGCCGCTGCCCGTCGGCCCCCGGGGCCGTTGCTCTGAAGCCCGCAGCCCCCTGCCGGCAGGGCCCCAGGCCCGCGCGCGCGACGTCGCGGTCGATGTGCGCGGGGTCAAAGCGCTCTACATCGACGCCGTTGTGGGCGACCTCGATCCGGGCGTTCCGAGCCACGCCGGCGGCCCAGCGCGCGGTGTAGTGCGAGTTTGCGAGGAGCACGTCCGCAGTGGCGGCGAGCAGGCGCATGGTGGCTGAGGTGAGCGAACCTGCGGGCAGGCAGTCGCGGATGTGCACCACGTTGGCCGGCCGGCTGCGGCGCCCGCACGCAAGCCCGCTCACCAAACCGGCGCGGATCGAGTTGGCGTGGATGACCTGGGCGCCGTGACGGGCGGCAAGGCGACGCACCTGCCGCGCGGCGAGCGCCATCTCGGCGACGGCCTTGGGGGTGTGCAGAGGGTGTGGGCGAAGGCTGCCCGCCGTCCCGGTAATGGTCGCCACCGGGACACCCATGCGCCTGACCTCCTCGGCCAGGCGCCCCTCGGGCGTGGCGACCAGGGGGTTGACCTCGCCGGGGAGCGCCCCCAGCAACTGGAGCAGCGAGCGCTCCCCCCCGGAGACGGTGGCGGTGTGGTTGACGTAGAGGACGTTCACGCCACGCCATCCGCCGGCGCCAGCAGGCCGAGCATCACCGCCTGGACTCGCTGTGCGATCGCCGGCCAGGAGAGTGCTGCGGCGCGGCGCGCGCCCTCTGCCCCCAGCCGCGTGGCCAGCTCGCGATCCTCCAGCAGGCGCACGATGGCGGCCGCGACGGCGGCCGGATCGGCTGGATCGACAAGCAGGCCGGTCTGACCGTCGGCGACGGCGTCGAGGGCACCGCCAACATTGCCGGCCACCACGGGCTTGCCAAACGCGCCGGCTTCGGTGTAGACGATCCCAAAGCCCTCCCCTGCCAGCCCGTCGCCGGGCGGGCGGCTTGGCATGGCGAAGACGTCGGCCCGGCGCAGCCACAGATCCCGCCCGGTGTCACCCAGGGCGCCAGTGAAGCGGACACTTTCGGCCACGCCCAGACTTGACACATGCGCTTCGATCGTCGGCCGCAGCGGGCCGTCGCCGACCACGACCCACTCCACATCGGGCACGCGCTCGCGTACAGCCGGCAGCGCGCGCGCGAGAACATCGTGGCCCTTGTAGGAGTCGGTCATGCGCGCCACGGTCACCACCGTCGGCCGCTCGGTAGCGAGCGGGCTGGGGTCGGCGGGCAGGTCAACGCCCGGCGGAATCACAGTGAGCGACTCTGCGGAGACCCCGCGCGCCGCCAGCAGGCCGGCGGTGTAGGAGCTGATCGCGATGGCCGCATCGGCGCGTCGCGCGGCAAACGCCGCCAGGCGCGGGCGGTGGGCGATCTCGTTGGCGTAGAAGTACTGAACCGTGGACGCTCCGGTCAGGGCCCGCACGGCCGCCGCGGCCGGGCTGGTCACGGCATGGAGATTGAGCGTCAATGCCAGTGCACCGCGCAGCCCCCGCCGCACCGCCGAAGCGCTCAGGGCGAGCCTGTCGGCCAGACGTGGCTCGCGCGGGAAGCCGACCCGGCGGATCGCAAGCGCGCTTGAGGCGTCAAAGGCCTCGGCCCCCGGGGATGCCAGCGTCAACACCTCGGTGTCGAAAGCGTCAAAGCAGCAGGCAAGCCGGTGGGCGAGCACCTGTATGCCCCCGTGGGTGGGCGGGAAGTCGGGGGTCACGATCAGCAGCCGGGGGCGCACGGAGGGCCTCACGCGGCTGACTGTAGACGCCACGTAAACGCCGCGATAGGCGGTTGTGACGTTCGTACACAACCCCAGTTGGGGCGCCGGCGGGGTCCGGTATGTTGCGCGCATGGCCGACCTCATGCTGCGCGTGTTGGGGTGGCGCGCACTGCTGATTACCGGCGATCCGTGCGTGCTTGACCGCTGGCTGTGGCTGCGCAAGAACCTGCGCAAGGGCCCGTCGAGGACCTTCGACGCGGGCTCGGGCAACGGGGCGTTCTCGATCTACGCCGCCCTGGCCGGCAACACGGTCGTGGCGGCGTCGTTCTCGGATGCCGAGCAGGCACGCGGACGCGCCCGCGCTGCGGTCCTGGGCGCGCGGGAGGTGGACTTCCGCACGCTTGACCTGCGCGAGCTTGACCGCCACCGGGGCTCGCTGGGCGACTTTGACCAGATCATCTGCCTTGAGACGATCGAGCACGTCACCGACGACCGGGGACTGATGCACTCGCTGGTGGGGATGCTCCGGCCCGGGGGCCAGTTGCTCTTGAGCACGCCCTTTGACGGCCACCGGCCGCTGTACAGCGAGCAGCGCCATCCAAGCGCAGACGAGGATGGCTCGCACGTGCGCTTCGGGTACTCCCAGCAACAGCTGCGCGGGCTGGCGGCAGACGCGGGCCTGCAGGTGGCAGACGAGGCGTTCATCAGCGGCGTTGTCTCCCAGAAGCTCACCAACCTGCTGCGCCGCCTGACGCGCGCCGTGGGCCTGCCGCTGGCCTGGGCCGTCGTACTGCCGCTGCGCGCGCTCGTGTGCGTGGATTGGCCGCTGAGCAGACTGCTGGGCTATCCGTACCTGAGCGTGGCGGTCTGCGCCGTCAAGCCGGCCTGAGCGCCGGCGAGACCGAGGGGGCCTGTGCGCATCCTGATCACCGTTCCCTGGGGTGAGCGCCTGGGGGGCGCCGAGGCGATGCTCGCAAGCATCCTTGACGGCCCGCGCGATCACGGCCACGAGATCGAGCTGGTCTTCCTGGGCCCAGGCCCGTGGCCGGCCGAGCTCGCCGCAGCCGGCTACCGGACCACGGTGATCGAGGCCGGGCGCCTGCGCCACGTCCACCGCACGGTGGCCACCGTGGCGCGTCTGGCAAGCATGATGCGCCGCAGGCAGCCGGACCTGATCCTCAACTGGTCGGCCAAGACCCATCTCTACGGGGCCGCGGCGGCGGCGTTGGCGGGCATGGCCGACCGGTTGCTCTGGTGGCAGCAGGCAATCCCGCCGCGGACGGGCTGGCTTGACCGCACCGCCACGCGGCTGCCGGCGCGAGCAATCCTCTGCTACTCGCAGGCCGCCGCCAAAGCACAGGCACAGCTTGCCCCGTTGCGCCCGACGTTTGTGATCCACGCAGGCGCCCCCGTGCCGGACCCGACGAGCGGCCCGGCGGACATCGACCTTCCCGCGGGGGTGCCAGTGGTGGGGCTGGTCGGCCGGCTGCAACCCTGGAAGGGCCAGGACCGCATGCTGCAAGCGCAGGCGCTGCTCAAGCAGCGCGGGCTTGACATGCACCTGCTGATCGTCGGCGGGGACTCCTACGGCCTGTCGCCGCAGTACGCAAGCTCGCTACCGGCGCTCGCTGAGCGTCTGGGCCTGGTAGACGACGTGACGATGACCGGCGAGGTGCCCGACGCGGGGCCGTACATGCAGCGGATGGACATCCTCGTCAATGCGTCTGACCCCGAGCCCTTTGGAATCGTGATCCTCGAGGGCATGGCCAGAGAGCTGGCGGTGGTCGCCGTGAACTCCGGCGGCCCCGCGGAGTTCGTCAACGACGGCGCCACAGGCGTGCTGGCGCGCTCAGGCAGCCCGCAGGACCTCGCCGACGCGATCGCGCCGCTGCTGCAGTCCTCCCAGATGCGCGCAACCCTCGGGGCGACTGCGAAGGAGTTGTTCATGCGCAACTACACCGACGCGGCGATGCGGCAGCGGCTGTTTGAGCGGCTGGAGGCAATCGCGGCGGGCCAGGCCTAGCGCCAGACCAACCGCTCGTGCAACTCGGCCGGCCCGAGCTCGATCAGGCTGCTGCGCTGGATCTCGTCGTACCGGCCGTCGGTGAGCGCGAGCCAGTGCACGGTCCGCTGCTCGGGATCGACGATCAGCACCTCATCAACGTGATGGTCGGCGTAGAAGCCGAGCTTCTGCCAGCTCTCGTCACCCGGGGAGACGATCTCCACCACCATCGCCGCCGTGGGATGCCAGAGGCCGCCGGCACCGGGCCTGTGAAGCCCACCGTCGGGCACGCGGTAGTCCTCGATTGACCCGCCCAGATTGAACTGCTGCATGATGGGCTCCAACCCGGCGGCCCGCGCGATCGGGCCAAGCAACTCCGCCAGCTGCTGTCCGATGTCCGCGTGACGGTAGCTAACCGCAGGAACCATGTGCACCACTCCGTCCCAGACCTCATCCATGCGATCCAGCCCTGATATCCGACGCTGCTCGCGCAGGCGTTCCAGCTCTGGCGGAGGGTCTCCCAGGATCAGCGTGGGCATAGGCGAAGTTTAGATCCAGGCGACGTGCGCAGGCGAGGCTCGAGGCCCAGGTTGGCGCGCAAACGCTCGTGCACACACCCGGCACACCCGGGGGCAACGGAAGCCGTTTAACGCGGCCGGGCCGCTCGATCCTCCAGCGGCCCGGCCTGTCTTGCGTATGTCCCTGCTTTGCTGCTTCTCTGCTTCTGCCCTGCGTATGTCTCCTTCAGTTGACCACGGGGCCAACGTCAGCCGCTGAGCGGCTGTGGCGAATCGGCCCTAAAAGGGGGCCGAGTCGATTTCGGCTGCGCCCTCTTCGGCCTCTTCGAGGACCGGACCCTTGGGCAGCGGGTAGTAGTCGTTGCCCTTGATCGCCTTCTGGCCACCCTTGGGGTTGACGACGAACTTCAGGTAGTCAGAGGCTGCCTGAGCCTCGGCGCTTGCGAACGGGTCGGCCCCGCCGAAGGGTGCAAAGTCCTTCAGAGCGAGGTCGAAGGTCATCCCGCACAGCGGGTACTTCTTCTCGCTTGTCGTTGCCGTGACTTCGTTCCATAGCGCGTAGACGCTCGGCGGCGGGAACGGGGTGCCGTTACCGTTGACGTAGAACGTGCTGGCGCAGTTGGATTCGGTCACGGTTGCGGTGTCACCGGTCGTTGCGCCATGAGCGGTCAACGATGGTTCGGCGTACTTGGCACCAGACGGGTTGACGCCGTTGTTCTGGATCTCGACCCAGTACTTCGACGTGCCCGGACCGCTCTTTGAGCTCACGATTTCAGTGACCTTCTTTTCGGTGAAGGTGTGTTCGCTGGTTTCGGTGAGTTCAGTGCGTTCGCTTAGTTCCGTGCCGCCTTCGTTGAACTTGCCCTCTTCGCGGACGTTTGCGAGGTTGGCGTAGCTGATGCTGCCGGCCGTTTCTGCCGTCTTCTTCAGCAGCGAACCGGTGCCGCTGGCGGCGGCACGCACGACGCTCGCTTCCACGGGCCATTCCTTGTTGCCGATTTCAACCCAGCTCTTTTGGCCGATGATGTTGTCTTCGGAGTCGATCTGGTGCAGGTACTTCTTGAGGATGTTCGAGGTACCTGAGGAGTCGAAGCGCACGACGCGCTTGATCGGCTTCTCGGAATCTTCCTTTTCGGAACATTCCAGCTTGTCTTCGGAGCCACTCGGACCCATTTCCTTGATCAGTTCGGTCCATTCGGTGATCTGGCCCTGCCAGACCTTCTCCAGGACCTCGTTGTCGAGGACCAGACGGCCCTTGGCGCCGGTGTTGCCCTTGCTGGATGACGTGCACCCGGCCGGGAGGTGAACGATGATCGCAACCGCGGCCTGAACCACCGGAATGGTCTCAAGGACCTTGCCGTGGCCGATTTCGGTGTCGTGGCTTTCGATTTCGCCGACGGTCGTGGGGCTGGGGCCTTCATCGGTGCCAACGAACGCAACTTCGCCGTACTCGGTCACGTGACCGCTCTTGCCCCACGTTTCCATGCCGGCGCCGGAGCCCTTTTCGGACTGCTCGGCGGGAGCGACCTTGTCGTAGGTCACAACGGGCTTGGGACCGGGGATTTCACTGGTCGTCTTGGTCTTCTTGACCGTCCCGATGTAGCCCGAGCAGTTGGTCTTCTTGTAGAGGGTCGAGTTGAAGGCCGGCCCCCAGATCTTCTGCTGGATCGGTTCCTGGAGCGTCGAGCCCCAACCCTGGATGTTGGTGTCACCCACACAGACGGGCGTTAGGTCGGCTGTGGCCTGGGCTACGCCCGGCGCCACAAGCGCAACCGCCGCCGCCGCAGCGGGGAGGATGCACGCCGCAAAGAGGCGGCGCGGAGAACTGACTGACATTTCGTGTTTACCTCCGAGATTGATTGCCATTGTCTAACGCTTTGTCTCTGTGCGTGGGCATCAACCCCCGCGAGCCACAGACTCGTACATGGCAGTCCTGGATGGGTGACGATTTCGTGCCCAGCTTGTGACCATCCTGTGACTCAGGCCGCTGCGGCCGATCGGGCCGTCCCGCGGCTCGTGTGGATGGTCCAACGCAGGCTGGAGCCGGCACCCGGCGCCGGCCCGCCGAGGCCCGTCGCAGGGCGCCGCTGCGCCCGCGCGTCTCAGCCGTGGTGTTTGCTACTGCGCAGCGTCGCCGTGGTGGCGCTGGAACCCGAGACGCCCTGGGCGTTGTGGGCGACCACGGTGGCCTTGATCTTCAGTGAGCCGTCCTTGGCTAGCACCTTCAGCGCCAGCTTGGACAGGTGCAGCGTCACGGCCTTGACCTGCCCACCTGCGACCGAGAACGAGCCCGTCGCGAGTGTCAGAACGAGCGCCTTCTTCTTGCCCTTCTTGGCGGCGCGCGCAGCGACGGCACCGGCCGTCTTCAGGGTCACGGTCCCAGTGCAGCTCACCGGTCCGGCGGCGCAGCTGATATCGACGGTCACAGCCCCCGAGGACGTCGCCTTGAGGCTGGCGCCCACGACCCGGGCTTCGGGCGCGGGTTCGGCGGTG
>CAJCIJ010000309.1 GCA_903970315.1 Actinomycetota bacterium | reverse complement strand
ATCCTGGTGGCCATAGAACGAATGCAGGACCCGACGCTACGCGGGCTCCTGCAACCTTCGTCACCGACCGCCGACGCGCGGTCGGCCCTCTCGCCCGAGTGTTACGTTGACGGCACTCCCATGGGCCAGACGGCGTCCAGGGCGAGGACCCTCGGCGATGACCACGAGCGGTCCGTGGCGTCCCGACGGCGCCCGCACCCGACCAACCCTACAGTGGGCCTTGACTAGGGCGGTACGCGCTGCAGCGAGACGCTCGCCCTCAAGCTGCGGCACCACGCAGTGCGCCCTCTGTTCGCGTGCGTAGGTTTCCTCTTCTGAGCGTTCGCGCGCTGCCTGCGCGTCCGCTTGGCGTTCGCTCGCTTCCCGGGCCGCTTCCCGGGCCGCCCGTTCCCGTGCTTCCCTTTGTTCCTGGGCCTGCTTGGCTTCGCGTTGCTCCTGTTCCTCTTCCAGCATGCGGTCCACTTCTTCGGTTCCTCCCTGCAGCTTTTCGCTGATGCCTTCGGTGATCGCATGCGCCGGAACCGGCGACACTCCGGCCACTGCGCCGACGCCCACCAGCACGGCAAGGCCGCACGCCAGAACCGCCGCGAGCAGACGCCTCTTCGTGCTGGAACCACTGCGCCTCATGTACCGCTCTCCATCAATGACAACGTTGCTCGATCCTGGGCAACCGCCGGCCAATGGCGGCCGTCTCCGCGGCATGATGCGACACCGCAGCCTGCGAAGCGGCGGAGCCTCGATGGGCACTGTTCATGGTTGTCTGGGTGCGCCGTCAAATCCCGAATGCGGGGACGATGGTCTTGGCGATTTGCTCAAGCTTTTTCCGAACTGGCACCTTCCGGGTGCCCTCGATCAGGCCGATGTCGATGACGGCGTGCAGCGTGTCAAACGCCCAATAGGCGCTGCCCGACCAGATGTGGTGCGGCAGGCCATTTTTGGGCAAGCGAAGCAAGAAGCCTTCCGCGTGCTGTGCACCCAGGCTCGGAGGGGCAAACAACGAGCCGCGCAATCCGTGCGGGTTGAGAATGCCCAGCAGGACCCTGGGGCCGTCCCTACTCAGAGTCAGCTGGTGCTCGTAGCCGCCTTCGGCGGCGGTCCATTGTTCCTGCGCTGACTGCGCAGCCGCGGGATTTAGACCGACCGTCTCTATCGTGAACTCGGCACCCGCGCCGTCGGCCACCGCTACTTCAGACATCTTGGTCGTCCTCGGCTTGGCGCCACGCCAGGCCTCCGCGAGGCAAATAGATGCCAGACCTCCTTCCCTGTCAGCTGGGTACCCTGGCGCTGACACCACATGCTCTGTTACGTGTCTGAGGCCGAGAATCTGCAAGATGTGCGCCTTGGACACCAGCCCGCAGGCGTTGGCGGACGCGCCCACCGACGCGGCGACCGGTGCCTGCGAAACTATGGCCAGCGCCGCCGCAGAAGTGGCAGCGACCGCTAACGACGTGTAGATGCGTGATCGCATGGCGCTCTGTTCGTGATCGCAGGTTGATGCGGCCCGTGTGCCGCGAGGAGACTTGCGACTGACATCTTCCTGGGTCGACCGGGCAGTGGTCAAGTGGCCGACATGTCGACCGGGTCCGGTTCAGGACTTGCCGGGCCTCAGCGAGCGCGCCTCGCAAACGTGGCAACAGCAACGCACAGTGCGACCACGCCGGCGAGGATCCCTAATACCAGTGGAGCACTCCATCCGGAGCCAGCTGCGACCCCCACACCGATGGCGCTGGAGAGCAGGTAAACGACCAATGCGGCGAAGCCTACGCGGCTTCGCCTCGGCAGGGTCGCTCTGTTGGGTCCGTCGTTGGCTGGCATCGTGGCTGCTCGGTCGTCGCTTACGACGCCTAGTTAGCACCGCTCTTCTGGATCGTCACCGCTGTGAGAACCATTCCGCCCATGAGCGTACATCCCGACGACGCCACCGTCCACGGGTATACCGACACGAGCGTGACCGCGAAGCCATGGCAGCGCCGCCATCGCGAGTAACTACCGGGCAGTCGCGCTCGTCACATCCGCACTGTGTACCACTCCCAGCCGGCCTCGCGAATCCGGGCTTGGCGTTCTCCTCGGCGTTGGCCGCCTTGCCGGCGGCCTGCGCCGGAGTCGCTCCTGGACGGCGCCCACGACCACCTACGGGATTTACGGACGAGCACCACGCGGTGCTCGCGCTGCCATCGCCTGGCCCATAGGTAGCCGCCCGGCAGAAGGACACCCGAGGCCATCAGGATCCCGCCGACGACGCCCTCGACGACAGGTTGCGCCACCGCAGCCGCAACAGCCGCAAGCACTGCTGCGGGACCGGCCACTCTGAGCACGGCACGCAGGGCCGTACGGCGCGTCGACTCTACGACAGCCCCTGCGGCCATCGGCTGCGCATGGTCGAACGAGTTGCGGACCACAGGCGGCCATCGCGTGCCCGCCACCACGACGAATGCGGTGGCGGCAGCGAGCGCCGCAATCAGTCCGTCGCTTCCCCCGAGGGCCGCAGCCAGCACAACCAACGCGAGCCCGAAGCACAGATAGAGCGTTCCGGCCGCCAGAATCTCGGTCAACACCCCGCCCAGCACCGCGGTGGGCG
>CAJCIJ010000308.1 GCA_903970315.1 Actinomycetota bacterium | reverse complement strand
GGCGGAGATCGCCAAGACGGCGCACAAGGAGCATAGCACGCTACGCGCGACCGCGATCAAGCTGGGCTACCTGACCGGCGAGGAGTTTGACGCCGCGGTGCGGCCCGAGGAAATGACGCACCCGTAGACCGTCTGGGTTTGGCGGTTCAACTTCCCGCGACGGAAGTCCTGGACCGCCGCTCCAGCTGAACCGTGGAGGTATGGGGATTCGAACCCCAGACCTTCTCATTGCGAACGAGACGCTCTACCAACTGAGCTATACCCCCGCACGATTCCCGGCGCCTTCAAGGCGCTGAGCCGGAAAGGATACGGGAAGCGAAATCCACGCGGCAAGCGCAAAGCGTGGCCGACACGCATGGTGCAACCGAATGAGACTGGGGCAGGGTCCGGCCAACCCCCGCCAAGGCGGTAAACCGAACTAGTTGGCCTGCGAATCCATCGCGGCCTGCAGCGTGGCGCGCGTCTGGGGCGTCAGGGCCTGGGCCAGGATCCGCTTGGTCTTGGGCGGCTGGGTGCCGTTGGAGGCCAGGGGACCGGTCGTGCCCGCCGGAATCTGTTTCTGCGACTGCGCGGAAACCGGCAGCACGGCGACGCAGGCCAAACCCGCGGCGAAGAGGAGCTTGCGGATGTCCCGGACCAGGTGGGGAGGACGAACGGAGCTGTTCATAGTCTTAACATCGGATCGAGCGACAAGTTCGCCAGCATTATTTCGTGGAAGAAGCGGCAACCTTGCCCTCCTTCACCCCGACGTAGGTTTTTCCCTGATACACCAGCACGGCGTAAAAGGTGCCACGCGCCGCGGCCACGCCCTCGGGCGTCTGGATCTGGAAGTCGGTCACCGTCGGCGTCCGCGGATCGATCAGCGCGCTGACCACACCAGAGGTGAGCTGCACATGAGCCTCGCGCTGCGTCACGGAGCCGCCCGCCTTCGCGAAGGCGAGATCGGTCAGCTTGACCTCCGAGTCGTTGCCGACCTGAATGGCAGACCCCGGCGTGGTGACCAGCACCGCGACGCCATTGTCGCCCGTGCGCACCGTGCTGCCGATGGGCAGGTGCGTGCCCTTGTGCAGCGCGCTAAAGCTCGACGACCCCGGCGCGGCCGATTCCACGGTGCCCGAGACGGAGAAGACCGTGGCGTCAACCGTCGCGGCCGCCACGGGCAGCGCGGGCAGCAGGAGTGCGCACAAGGCGCGGAGAAGAAGGGTCGCGGGTGGGGTCATAATCGGTCGGGGTGGGGGGTTAGTAACTGACAAGCACGCCGATGTCGGCGCGTCCATGCTCACCGGGCGGGCCGAAGCCGGTGTTGATCATCTGAAAGCCATAGTCGAAGCGCACGGAAAGGTAGGGATTGATCACGTAGCGCAGCCCGGGGCCGACGCTGAGCAGGTTCACGTTCGGGTTGGTATCGGCCGCGGTAACATTGTGCAGGCTGGTGCCGCCATAGTCGACGAAACCGAAGACCTGCAACTGGTCCTTTACCGCCTTGAGCCCGCAGAGGCCGAGTGGGCTGACGGGCGGCGTGGCAAACTCGTTGCTGATGAAATAACCGTTGTCGCCGTTGGCCTCGCGCTCGTCGTAGCCGCGCACGGTTTCGTAGCCGCCGAGGCCCAGCTCCTCACTCGGTAGCAGGTTGGCGTCGGATTCCTGCAACAGGCCGCGCAGCGTCCAGGTGAAATCGAGCGGCAGGCGCGTGGTGCGGTTGAGCGCCACCTGGCCGTAGACGTAATTGGCGCGGGCGCCGTTCCGCTGCGTCTGGTAATAGCCGTTGCTATCGTACTCGGTGATGCCGCCGGGGCTGACGTAGCCGGTGCCGCTGAAATACGTGCTGCCGTAATCGTCCGTGTAAGTCGCCTCGTAGCCGCCCACAAACTGGTCCACGTCCGTCGTGGTGTTGAAGAGCGACAGCACGCCGAAGGCGAGCGCGTTGTCGCTGCGCTTGAAGTCGGCGCCGAAGAAAACGGAGTGAGTCAGCTGCGCGGTGCTGGGCAGCGGAATCTCGTACCGGCCGCTCACCTGCCAGTTGATGCCACCCGAATTCAGGCCGGAGCCGAGATCAGCGTGCGTGGCGGAATAATCGCCAAAGACGGTGAGCAGGTGGTGCCAGGGCAGCGGGACGATAAGCGTGGCGGCGTGCGCGTAGAACCGGTTGGCGTCGACACTCTGGCTGTACTGGTAGGAGAACTGGGTGCCGGTGCCGAAGAGATTGCCGTAGTTGAAGCCGGTCAGGTACCGGTCCTCGCCTGTGAACTGGTTGCCGCTATCCTCGTACCCGACATAAAAGCGCACGGGAAAGCGGTCCTGGGTGCGCAGGAGCAGATCGGTCGTTCCCGGCGTGTCGCCCGGCGCGAGGAGGAAGTCGGACTGGAGAAACGGGTTGCGGTTGATCCACGAAAGATTATCGCGCATCTCGCGGCCGCTGAGCGGGGCGTTGTCGCGCAGCGTCAATTGCGCCAACAGGTACTTCTTGGAGAACCAGCGCTGCCCCGTGGCATCAATCTTTTCCAGCCGGCTTTCCTGCACCACGATCTGCACGTAGCCGGAAGTGATGTTCTGCTGCGGGACGTAGACGTTCACCACCGGGCGGTCGTGGTCGCGGTAGTAGGCGACAATCGCGCGGGTGAGCTGCGCGAGGGACTTGAGCGTGACCGGCTGGCCGATGTAGGGCATGACCACGTCGTTGAAATCGCCGCGGCGCGCGAGCGTCACCTCGCCCGGCGCAACCGGGTAGGAACCGGTCACACCCTTGACCGCGACCGCCTGCGGGTTCGGCACGAGAAAGACGCCTTTCAGCTTCGGCACCAGGACCTCGTTCTCGGCGCGGGCGGTGAGCGGCGGCGCCGTCTCGTTCACGACGTGGCCTGGCTGGGTCTTGGCCGGTTGCTTGGGCGCCACGTTCTCGAAATTCTGCGCGAGCGCAGGGCCGCCCAGCATCAGGGCGGTGGCGGAAAGCGCAAACCAGCGGCGAACGGGAAACGACAATTTCATCGTGCGTCGACTCGGTTAATGCCCGGCCGGCTGCAGGCCGTGCATAACGCCGCTGCCCAGCGCGTCCTGCAGCGGCTTGGGCGCGGAACTGAGCGGAATCTCCTTCACGGTGCCGCCGCCGATCTCGACCACGCCGCCGTCGCCGACGATCTGCTCGTCCTGGTCCTTCTTCTTCTCGTCGTCGTTGGAGGTATCGCCGTACGTCTCCGCGTCCGCAAAGGCGCCGACCGACATCAGCGCGTCGACCAGGGACTCGTGCACCGGGCCGCTCAAGGCGTCGTCGAGTTCACCGGCCGCACGCGGATTGGAGACGTTGTTCATTTGGCCGTTGTTCAACTGGGCTGCATCGCCGGCGCCGACCTGCCCGCCGTTGCCGGAGGAGAAGGCGAGACCGCCCGATTGCGAGCCACTCTGGCTGATTCCGCCTGTGCCGGAAAAGAAAAAGGTGGGCGGGGGTGTGCCGGTATCGTACGGGCTGTTGAAGACCGGCGGGGGTGGCGT
>CAJCIJ010000307.1 GCA_903970315.1 Actinomycetota bacterium | reverse complement strand
ATGTGAGCCGGTGAGCTCCCAGCCGGCGGCGACCTCCTCGGGCGTGCCGCTGGCGACCAGCTGCCCCCCCTCGTCGCCGCCCTCGGGGCCCATGTCGACGAGGTGGTCGGCGGACTTGATCATGTCGGCGTTGTGCTCGATGACAACGACGGTGTTGCCCTGATCGACGAGCCTTTGCAGCACATCAAGCAGCCGCTCGACGTCGGCGAAGTGCAGTCCGGTGGTGGGCTCGTCGAGGATGTAAAGGGTGCGGCCGGTTGCCACCTTGGAGAGCTCGGTGGCGAGCTTGACCCGCTGGGCCTCGCCGCCGGAGAGCGTCGTGGCGGGCTGCCCGAGGCGGATGTAGCCGAGCCCGACGGCATCCAGAGTCTCAAGCCGCCGGCGGACCTTGGGGATGTTTGAGAAGAACCCCAGCGCCTCCTCGACGGGCATGTCGAGGATGTCGGCGATGTTCTTGTCCTTGAAGCGCACTTCCAGGGTCTCGCGGTTGTAGCGCTTGCCGTGGCACTGCTCGCAGGGCACGTAGACGTCGGGCAGGAAGTGCATCTCGATCTTGATCTGGCCGTCGCCCTTGCAGACCTCGCAGCGGCCGCCCTTGACGTTGAAGGAGAAACGGCCGGTCTTGTACCCACGCGCGCGGGCCTCGGTTGTGCGCGAGTACAGCTCACGGATGACATCCAGCAGCCCGGTGTAGGTGGCGGGATTTGACCGCGGGGTGCGCCCGATTGGCGACTGGTCGACGACGATGACCTTGTCCAATGCCTCCAGGCCACGCAGGGCACGGTGGGCGCCGGGGCGTTGCCGGGCGCGATGCAGGCGGTGGGCGGCGGCCTTGTGCAGCACCTCGTTGACCAGGGTGGACTTGCCGGAGCCCGAGACGCCGGTCACGCACGTGAACGTCCCCAGCGGGATGGAGACGTCGATGTCGCGCAGGTTGTGCTGGCTTGCGCCGACGATCTCCAGGTATCCGGTGGCCTTGCGCCGTCGCGCTGGCACCTCGATGAACCGCGTGCCGGCCAAGAACTGTCCCGTGAGCGAGTCGGGGACGGCTTCGACCTCGGCGGCGGTGCCGGCGGCCACCACGTGCCCCCCGTGCACCCCAGCGCCGGGACCGAGATCGACAAGGTGGTCGGCGGCGCGCATGGTCTGCTCGTCGTGCTCGACCACGATCACGGTGTTGCCGAGGTCTCGCAGGCGTTCCAGGGTGGCGATGAGCTTGGCGTGGTCGCGCGGATGCAGCCCGATTGAGGGCTCGTCGAGGATGTAGAGCACCCCGACCAGCGACGAGCCGATCTGGGTGGCGAGGCGAATGCGCTGGGCCTCACCACCGGACAGCGTGGCGGCGGCCCGGTTCATCGACAGGTAGCCGATGCCGACGTTCTCCAGAAAGCGCAACCGCTCGGTGATCTCGCGCAGGATCAGCCGAGCGATGTGCCGCTCGGACTCCGACAGCTCGATTCCAGACAGCCAGGCGAGCGCGCGTTTGGCGGAGAGCGCACAGAACTCCTCAATGGGCATCCCGGCCACGAGCACGGCGCGCGACTCGGCACGCAGGCGGGCGCCGCCGCACACGGGACACGGCCGCAGCGCCATGTACTGCTCAATGCGCTCACGGCTCCACTGCGAGTCGGTCTCGCGGTAGCGCCGTTCCATGTTGGCGATGACGCCGTCAAAGCGCGTGGAGTAGGAGCGGCGGCGGCCGAAACGGTTGCGGTAGTTGATGTGCAGTCGCTCGCCGTCGTCGCCGTACAGAAACAGGTCGCGATGGGCTTGGGAGAGCTTCTCCCACGGCGTCGTCAGGTCCACCCCGTGGCGCTCAGCCAGTGCCAGGGCCACCTGCTCGTAGTAGTTGGAGCTCGAAGCGCTGGCCCAGGGAAGGAGGACGCCGTCGGCGATCGACGTCGCGGGGTCGCCGATGACAAGCTCGGGGTCGATCTCCATCCGTGAGCCAAGGCCGGTGCACTCCGGACAGGCGCCGTGAGGCGAGTTGAACGAGAAGATCCTGGGCTCGAGCTCCACCAGCGAGGGGCCGTGCACGGGACAGGCAAATCGCTCGGAGAACGTCAGCACGGTCCCGGCATCGGGCGCGTCGTCGCCGCCGCCGCTGACGATCTCGATCTCAACCAATCCGTCGGCCAGCCGCACTGCGGTTTCGATCGAGTCGGCGAGCCGCTTGCGCAGGTCGTGGCGCATGATCAGCCGGTCCACAACGACGGCGATGTCGTGCTTGTAGCGCTTGTCCAGGACGATGGGCTCGTCGAGCGTGTGGACCTCCCCATCGACCTTCACGCGGGCGTAGCCGTCGGAGCGGAACTGCTCAAGCTGCTTGCCGTACTCGCCCTTGCGTCCCCGCACCACGGGGGCGAGCACCAAAAAGCGCGTGCCTTCGGGCAGCTCCATGGCCTGATCGATGATCTGCTCGGCCGACTGTCCCTGGATGGGGCGCCCGCAGATGTGGCAGTGGGGCTTGCCGACACGGGCCCACAGCAGGCGCAGGTAGTCGTAGATCTCGGTGACCGTGCCGACTGTCGAGCGGGGGTTGCGCGAGGTGGTCTTCTGGTCGATGGAGATGGCCGGCGAGAGTCCCTCGATGGAATCGACATCGGGCTTGTCCATCTGCCCGAGGAACTGGCGGGCGTACGCCGACAGGGACTCCACGTAGCGCCGCTGGCCCTCGGCATAGATGGTGTCAAAAGCCAGCGAACTCTTGCCCGACCCCGAAAGCCCAGTCACCACGGTCAGCGAGTTGCGCGGGATGGACACGGACACATCGCGCAGGTTGTGCTGCCGCGCGCCGCGCACATCAATGTGTGTCAGGTTCATCCGCCGGTTGGGAGTCGAAGTGGCCAAGCTACTAGAATACAAGACGCACAAGGGGCGCGGGAATCGTACCCATCAACACCATCCGCAAGATTCTTCTCGCTAAATGCCGCCCCA
>CAJCIJ010000306.1 GCA_903970315.1 Actinomycetota bacterium | reverse complement strand
GCGGGTGTGCCCCCGGGCTGCCCCGCGGGCTCGTCGCTGGGCTCCTCGACAAGCAGGTGCATGAAGCGATCCTCCTTCTGGCCGGGACGGCGGTCGCAACGCAACACGTACCCGTGCCCCACCAGCGCTCCGAGGACGTCGTCGACCTCGGCCAGGGACTCGATCCTCGCCATCCGCTCGGTGCGGGCCTTCAGCTCGCCGGGGGTCTGCGCGCCGCGCAGCAGGAGGACGGCGAGCACAGCCAGCTGGGCGCCGTCGATCCCGAGTGCTTCCTCGGCCAGATGGCGGTACTTGATCGCCCGGCTGGTGTGACCGCTGGCAAGCCTCGCCAGCCCGTGCTTGCACAGACGCTGCGCGGCTTCCCTGACCGTCGCTTCGTCGTAGTGGGTGACCGGGTCGCGGTTGGTCGACTGGTTGCACGCCAGGCGCAGGGCATTCAGCGACAGCGGGTAGTGGTCCGGCGTGGTCATGCGCTTCTCGATCAGGCAACCGAGCACGCGCTGCTCGGGCTCGTTCAGTGCGGTGTGGGCCATGAGCGCGAGGATAGTCGCGGAGCCTCACTGGCCCCCGGAAGAAGGTTCGCAACACCCCTTGACAGATGTAGCGGCCTGATATATCGTGGCGCTACATGAAGCCCCCAACGGACGTGAACAGCGGTCCCGCGCGCGGGACCGACGTTGGAAGCGAACCGTCGCGCGATGTCGATCTGAGCGCCACGGCGCGCGTGATCCTGGGCATGATCGCTCTGGACAACCGGACCGGCTACGACATCAAAACCGTGGTGGACAAGTCCACGCGTTACTTCTGGGCGGCGAGCTACGGCCAGATCTACCCCGAGCTTCGGCGGCTGGAGCAGCAGGGGCTCCTACGCGGCTCATCGCAGCCCTCCGGCGGCCGCGCCCGCACGGTCTATGAGCTGACCGATCGCGGCCGGCAGGCCCTGGGAGGCTGGCTGGCCTCACCGGCGGACCAACTTTTTGAGCTTCGCTCCGAGGGCATGCTGAAGCTGTTTTTCTCAGACAGCCTGCCGGAGTGTCGCGTCGAGAACCTGGCCCAGATGCGCGCCGGCCAGGAACGCAAGCTCGCGCAGCTGGATGAGATCCGCGAGCACGCCACCGAAATGCACGACGGGCCCAGGCTGACGCTGGAGCTGGGCACGGGCCTTACGCAGTTCCTCATCAATTGGTGTCTGGAGACCGAGAGTCGCCTGGCAGCGGAGTCCAAGACAAAGGAGTAGGCCGTGTTTGAGAAGCTCGCCAACCTGCAACATTCACACGGCCGCATGATCCTGGCGGTCGCCGTGGTGGGGGCCGCCATCGCCGGAGTATTCGGCTCGGGGGTGTCGAAGTACATGAGCCCGTTCGGGGCCAACGACCCGGCTACCCAAAGCGTCCAGGCCACCAATCGCTTCCAGGCGGCCTCGGGCCGACAGATCGAAGCGGGGGTCGTGGCGCTGGTGCACTCCGGCGCCGTGAACACGACCGTGGCACGTCAGCGGGTGGACGGTGTGGCGGCGCGGCTGGCGGCCGAACCGACGGTTGCCAGCGTGGTCAGCTACTACACCACGGGCGACCGGGCGATGGTCTCGCGCAGCGGGGACTCCACATACGTGCTGGTCTACTTCAAGCCGCTCTCTGACAGGCGCGTGCAGGAAGTGGCAAAGGGCATGGTGGCCAGCTTCTCAAGCGACCATTACGTAAGCCTGGGCGGGATCGCGGTGGCAAACGCCGAGATGAACACCCAGGTCAGCCACGACCTTGAGCACGCCGAGCTGTTGGCGTTCCCGCTCATCTTCCTGCTGTCGCTGCTGTTCTTCCGCTCGCTTGTGGCGGCGCTGCTGCCGCCGCTGTTGGGTGGTCTCGCGATCCTGTTCACGTTCTTTGCGTTGCGCATCGTGAACAACTTCGTGGATCTGTCGGTGTTCTCGCTGAACCTCACCACGGGGCTGGGATTGGGGCTTGCGATCGACTACAGCCTGTTCATGGTCTCGCGCTATCGCGAGGAGGCGGCGAGCGTGGGATTCGGCCTGCCCGCGCTGACGCGCACGCTTCAGACCTCGGGCCGCACGATCCTGTTCAGCGCCCTGACCGTGGCCGGGGCGGTGGCCTCGCTGATGATCCTGCCGCAGAGCTTTTTGTATTCGATGGGCATCGCGGGGGCTCTGGTGGTGCTGCTTGCGGGCATGCTCGCGCTGGTGGTCCTGCCGGCCCTGCTTGCGGTGCTCGGTCCCCGCGTAAACGCCCTGGCGCCCAAGCGCCTGGCACGCGCGGTCGAGCGCGACGCGCGGCCGGATGAGAGCGGCTTCTGGTACGGGCTGGCCCAGTTCATCATGCGCCGTCCGGGGCGCATTGCGGTGATGTGCGCCGTGGTCCTGATCGCGCTGGGGATCCCGTTCCTGACGGGGGTCAAGTTCGTCTCGGTGGACGCCAACCAGCTGCCGCAGGGTGCCACTGCCAAGGTCGTCAACATGGCGCTTGAGCACGACTTCTCCCCCAACCTGAGCGCGCCGGTCAACGTCGTGGTGGGCAGGCCGGCGAGGTCGCCCGAAGTCCGCGCACTGTCGGCCCAGATCGCCAAGCTGGGAGACGTTGTGGCCGTGGTGCCCGCGCAGCCGGCGGGCGCGTCGCTGTCACTGCTCAGCGTGGCGCCACAGCATCCGACCTACAGCCAGGCCAACAAGCACCTGGTCAACGAGCTGCGGGCCCTCCGTGAGCCCTACTACCTGGGCGTGGCCGGGCAGACCGCCGCCGACATGGACCTGGAGCACAGCCTCGGCGTCCACCTACCCGCCGTGGCGGCGATCGTGATCGCGGCCACCATGCTGGTGCTGTTCTTGATGATGGGCTCGATCGTGCTGCCCATCAAGGCGGTGCTGATGAACGCGCTCAGCCTGAGCGCCATGTTTGGCATCCTCGTGCTCGTCTTCCAGGACGGCCATCTGCAGGGACTGCTCTCCTTCCACAGCCTGGGGGCGCTGAACTCGACTCAGCCTGTGCTGTTGTTCGTGATCGCGTTCGGGCTGGCGACCGACTACGGCGTGTTCCTGCTGTCGCGCATCAAGGAGGCACGCGATGCGGGCGCGTCAAACAACGAGGCGGTGGCGATAGGGCTGGAGCGCACGGGCAGGATCGTGACCGCTGCGGCGCTGCTGTTCGCGGTGGCAATGGCGGCGTTTGGAACGTCACAGATCGTGTTCGTCAAGGAGCTTGGGATTGGCACCGCGCTGGCGGTGCTCATCGACGCCTCGGTCATCCGCGCGTTGCTGGTCCCGGCACTGATGGCCCTGCTGGGCAACGCCAACTGGTGGGCGCCGCGACCGCTGCGCCGTCTGCACGAGTGGATTGGGCTGAGCGAGGGCCCCTCGGCGCCAGGAGCGACAATCGGCGCCGTGCCCACACCGAGCCTGGCTGCGGCGATGGGCAGGGCGTCTGACGGGTAGCCTTGGCTGCATGCCCGAGGAGCCGATCGCCGATCCCGAAGTGTCCGTTGCGGCCGTGGACCGCGCGAGCACTGAGCGCTTTGGGTCGCTGCGCCGCGACCTGTCGATCACGAGCTTCGGGCTAAACCAGATGGTCTTGCAGCCGGGCGAGCGCGGGCGCATCCACTCCCACGAGCACCAGGAGGAGGTCTATGTGGTGCTCGAGGGACAGCTGACGCTTTCGGTGGAGGGCAAGGAGCGCGTCCTTGGCCCCGATGAGCTCGTGCGCGTTGGGCCGTCGGTACGCCGCCAGGTCATAAACGCCGGGCCTGAGCCCCTGGTGCTGCTCGCGCTGGGCGGTTCCGGCGAGCACGTGGGCCGCGACGCGCACGCGTGGGCTGACTGGGATGAAGACGGTCCGGGGCGCCCGCCGCAGGAGGTCCCGGCGCCCGAGGATCTGCCGCGGGCCTGAGCTGCCAAAGCGGCGGACGGGGATCGAACCCGCGACCCCGAGCTTGGGAAAACGGCCGCAGGGACCCCTCCAAAGTCCTGTTTTGCAGGATGTTTTAAGGCTGAGTGCTCCGCGAGGGTGCAATCCATTTGCAGGGGTTTTTAAGGAGTTTAGGTCACGAGATTGGGGTTCGTGACCTAAACTCGGCGCCCGCTCGGAGGTCGACCTCGCCCACGCCTCCGACGACCCAGATCAACCTACCACTGCGGCTCCGCGGCACCTCGCGCGCCGGTCGGCGGCAAGGGCCAAGTGGAGCAAACCGTGCCCCCACGGCCCCTCACGGCTCCCGCCAGGTGAGGACATAATACTTGCTCTCCCGCTATAATTCTGTCCATGGTCGAGGCAACATCTGTAACTGTGCGCGAGGCGTCGGACAGGCTCGGCATCGTGCCGTTCGCCGTACGCCAGCACATCGCATCCGGTCGCCTGCCGGCGTTCAAGCGCGGGCGCGACTGGTGGCTTG
>CAJCIJ010000305.1 GCA_903970315.1 Actinomycetota bacterium | reverse complement strand
CCTGTACGAAGGTGACCGACTGGCCGGTCTGCTGGGGCTTGCGCTGGATGTCGGGGAGGGCGACGGCCTCAAACGTCCGGGCCAGTTTGCCGACCTTGATTGTGGTGGCGCCCATGAGCCCACCGCCGGAGTACCCGGACTTGGTGATACGCCCGGAGCGGTCAACGTCGATCCAGGCGCTGAGCACGTTGGCGAAGCGAAAGCGGTCGGCCTCGCGGAGCGCTTCGATGTCGGCGATCTTGTCCGGCGGCGGCTTGTCGTAGTGCGCCAGGCCGGCGTCAAAGGCGACGCGCTGGCTGCCCTCGACGGCCTCAGAGGGGATCCACGAGAGAGTGGTGATGGAACTCGTATGGCGCATGGCAGCGGTCCGTGGGAGAGATTACGCGACGGCGCCGTCTGCGGGGCCTGAGGGATGGCTGCCGACCTCGCGCAGGGTCCACACGGTCAGGGCCTCGGTGCGCCCGCGCACCTCGAAGTCGCCGACGAGCAGCAGGTCGTCGGGTACCGAGTGCATGCGGGTGCGCGTGGCATCGGCGACGAACAACATGTGCCCGCTGCCCTTGGTCATACCCTCAAGCCGCGAGGCGGTGTTGGTGGTGTCGCCCAGGGCGGTGTACTCGACGCGTTGTTCGGAGCCGATGTTGCCGGCCATGACGGGCCCGGTGTTCAGCCCGACGCCCATTGCAAAGCGGTGTGTGTGGCCCTGCTCGGCGATCCAGTCGTTGAAGCGCCCAAGCCGGGTGCCGAGCATCTCGCGGGCTGCCGCAAGGGCGCGGTCGGCATGGTCGGGTTGCTCAAGGGGGGCGCCGAACACCGCCATGATCCCGTCGCCCATGTAGGAGATGAGCGTCCCGCCGGCCTCGAGGATCGCCTCGGTCATCTCGTTGAGGTAGCAGTTGACGACGTCGATCACCCGTGGCGCTGGCAGCTTCTCGGAGAAGCTCGTAAAGCCGCGCAGGTCGGAGAACAGGACGGTGCACTCGCGTTCGACGGCTCCCAGGCGAAGGTTGTCGCCGGCGCTGGCCACCACCTGCTCGACGACGTCGGCGGGCACAAAGCGTGAGAACAGATCGTGCACGCGCGCGCGTTCGACTGTCTCTGAGAGATAGAGCACGGCCAGCGTCCCCAGCGTGCCCAGCGCGAGGGCCAGGAGGGGATAAACGAAGCTCACGATCAGGCCGTCGTCGAAGGCGACCTGGACTGCGACGGTGAAGAGCAGGCCCAGCGTGACTGCGCCCAGAAGCGAGCGCCACTGGCGCAGGCGCAGGCTGCCGACTGGCACGACGACCCCGAAGAGCGTGATCAGAGCCACGTTCAGCCAACCCGGTCCGAAACGAAGGGGCGCCCCTTCAAGCACGGTGGCGGCGGCATTGGCCCAGATTTCGGGTCCGGGCATGTACTTGGTGAAAGGTGTGCCGTGCAGGTCCTGCAGGATCGGCGAGGCGGCGCCGACGATTACCAGCGCGCCACGGAAGAGGTTGGGCGGAAATTCGCCGCGCAGCACCTTGGTGTAGGAGATGGATCTGAACGTTTCCTGAGGCCCGGCATAGTTGATGGGCAACTGGTTGTGCTGGAAGGTCGACGCGGGCACGGGACGCCCTGTGAAGACCTGCACGGCGGCCACCGGGAAGCTCACCAGGTGGCTGTATTCGCGCTGGAAGCGACGCACGAAGGTGTCGCTGTCGAGCACCAGATGGACCTCGGCGGGGGTTACGCCGAGTTCGTGCAGCAGTGCCGGTGAGCCGCCGAAGATCTTGGTTTCGCCGTGGACCCCGACCACGCCGGTGCCAAGCACGACGGTGCCTTCGGCATTGGCGATCGCTTCGGCCAGCGCCTGGTCCCCGGACGGGCTGTTGCTGGGGTGGATGAATTCCATGTCCATGGCGATCGTTTTGGCGCCAGCGTGGTGGAGGTGTTCGACCACCTTGGCGTCGTAGGCGCGTGGCAGCGGCGATCGCGCCACCAGGTGGTGGGCTTCCAGTTCGGCTTCGGCCGCGATGTTGATTGCGACGAAGACGATGTCCGTCGGCGGCGTGTGCGTGCCCCGAACCGAATAGCGCGCGTCGACGGTCTGAAGTTCCGAGCGCCGAAGCAGATGGGTGGCGTTGGCGACCAGTCCAATGCCCACCGCCAGCAAGGACACCGCGACCAGCAGAGCCTTCTTCTGTCGTTGTACGCGCGTCCTGCCCATGGGCTCTGCTTCATGTCGTGCGGCGTGATGGGGAGGCGGATGCTACCCCACGGCACGGCGCTGTTCGGGCGGCGCAACCGCGCCCCACCGGGTCAGCGGGCCGGGTCAGCGGGCCTGTAGACTCGCGCGACGTCCGCTTGGTCGCCACACAGGAGGGCACCTGGGCGCGGGGGCTTGATGAGCGAGCATGAGCACACGGTCAGGGTGCCGGCGCGGCGGGGCCGCGCGGTACGGGGCCGCACCTTGGCTGCCGCCGCTGTTCTGGCCGGGATCGCCTCGGTCTGCCTGCTCGCCCCGCCGGGCGCGGTGGCCGCGGAACTCAACCTCACAGGGGTGTGGTCGGCGAACTACCACTGCGAAGTGGGATCGTGCGCGGGCTACGACTACCCGGCCAAGGACATACTGCGCCAAGCCGTCGGTTCTGACACGGTCACGGGCCACAACAGCGCAGAAACCCTGTCGGGGACGTTGACCGGTAACACCCTCGTGCTGCACAGCCATGACCTGGGTTACGAAGCCGAAGGCACTGAGATCATCTCCGCCGACGGCCGGTCGTGGTCTGGACCCGAGCACGACAACCACTCCACCAGCGGCACCTACACCGCGACCCTAGAACCGGTCGTTCCCGGGTCCCTATCGTCGCTGGCGTCGCCCGACGACTGCGTGGGGGAAATCTTCGAAATGCACTCTGAAGGGGCGGCGTGCGGCACGTTGGTGCCTTTCGGGCTGAACTCGGCGTTTCAGATCGTTGTCAGCCCCGACGGCAGGAATGCCTACTCCGTCGCGAGCGGCGAACAGGGCGGCGTGATCGAGTACGAACGCGATCAGGCCACTGGGGCGCTCGCCGTTATCGGCTGCCTCACCGCCCGCAACGCAGAATGCGCGTCCGGAAACGTGCAGAAGGAAGTCGAAGTGCTCCAAAACCCGTCCGCGATAGCGATCAGCCCCAACGGCAAGCACGTGTACGTCACGGCGGTTGGCCATGAAACCGTGGTGGCGCTTGAACGCAACCAATCAACGGGCCTGCTCACGCTCATGCCCGGCGAACACGGGTGTGTGACCCGTGAACCCAGCGGCGTTTGTGCAGAGAAGGGCGACGCGGGGATCTTCGAGCCCTATGGCGTCGCCGTCAGCCCCGACGAAACGAACCTGTACGTCACCAGCGGTCCCGGTGAAGCCGTGGCGGAGTTCGAAGTTGAAGCATCTGGCGAAATCCAGCCGCTGTCGGGTCACGACTGCATCGGCTCGGCGACGAGCGGCTGCCCGGACGACTCGGCCATCGGCATGTTCGAACCGATCGGCATCGTTGTGAGCCCGGACGGCGAAAACGTCTACGTCGCCGCCGGTGCCGAAACCAGCAACGGCGCGATCGTCGCGTTCAAGCGTAACGGCGGAGGGGTGCTTGAACAGCTTCCTGGCAAGGAAGGATGCATCAGCGAAGAAAACACCGAATGCGAACACGGCAACGCGGTGCAGGGCTCTGAGGACATCACGATTACCCCCGACGGCAAGAACGTCTACGCGACCTCTTACCTGGAGAACGCCGTGATCGAGCTCGAACGTAGCGAAATGACGGGTGCGCTGAAACAGCTCAGCGGCAACAACGGGTGTATCACGACTGGTTCCCTACCCGAATGCACCGCTGTCAAGGGCATCGGCGCGCCGCGCGGGGTGGCCGTGAGTCCGGGCGGCGAAGACGTATATGTCAGCAGCAGCAGCGAAGACGCGGCGGCCGCGTTTGCGCGCAACTCCGAAGGGGCGCTGGAACAGCTGGCGGAACCGTACGAATGCGTTACGTCGAGTTCGGGTGTGTGCGGGGAAGGAGCGACGGCGCTTCTGGGCTTGGGCGGAGCGCGGCGCTTGACCGTGAGCCCCGATGGGACCAACGTCTACGTGGCGGGGCAGAGCGCCGACGCGATTGCCGAGCTTCGGCGGGCTGTGGTGCCG
>CAJCIJ010000304.1 GCA_903970315.1 Actinomycetota bacterium | reverse complement strand
CGCTGGACATGGAGAGCCTGCTCGCGCTCGTCGGCGATGGCCCCGTGCCGACATTCGTGGAGCCCGGGTTGCGCGTCGGCCACCTGCACCTGCACGTCGGCGACATCGACCGCGCGCTCGCTTTTTACTGCGACGTGGTGGGGTTCGAACTGCAGGCCAACCTCGGTAGCGCAGCGTTCGTGTCAGCCGGTGGCTACCACCATCACCTGGGATTCAATGTGTGGCGCGGAGCCGATGTCGACCCGGCACCGGCAGGCACGGTTGGGCTGCGCCGCTGGACGGTCCAGCTCGCCGACGACCAGCAGCTGCAAGACGTGCGCACGCGCCTGGACGGTGCGGGCGTCGATGTCGAGCCCGTGGGATCGGGATTTCTGGTGCGCGACCCCTGGGAGAACGCGCTGCTGTTTGAGCTTGCACAGAGCTGAGCAGCACGGTCGCCCGGTCGCCGCGACTGCTCGGGATCGATCACAGCGGGGCAAGCGCGTGACGGTCGCGCTCAAAGACCGTTTGCACATCCACGCTCGGATCGATCGCGGCCATCGGCGCGCGCGCCTTCAGCAACGTCTCCTGGTACTCGTCCTCGGCGTCAGACTGGATCACGATCGCCCCGCCCACGCCGATGCTCGCGCGACCGCCGTCGATCACGATCGTCCTGATCACCACGCTCAGATCGCAGCCGCCGCCGAGTCCAAGGTACCCGATCGCCCCCGAATAGACACCGCGTGCGTGGCCCTCGAGCTCGTCGATGATCTCCATCGTTCGCCGCTTCGGCGCTCCCGTCATGGAGCCGGCCGGGAAGCAGGCACGGATGCAGTCCGGCGGCTGGAGGTCGGACCGCAGCAGACCCCGCACAGTGGAGACGAGCTGATGCACGGTCTCGTAGGACTCGACCCCCATCAGCTGGGGCACGTGGACGGTGCCCACCTCGCACACCACACCCAGGTCGCTGCGCGTCAAGTCGGCGATCATCAGGTTCTCGGCGCGGTCTTTAGGGCTGGTGCGCAGCTGCTCGGCGAGCCGTACATCCTCGACTGCGGTGGCGCCGCGGGGGCTTGTGCCCTTGATCGGCTTGGCCTCGACCCAACGATCGCGCCCCACGCTCAGAAAGCGCTCCGGCGAGGAGCTCAAGACCGTGCGAGAGCCGAAACGCAGGTAGGCACAGAAGGGGGCGGGATTGACGCGGCGCAGCGTGCGGTAGAGCGCGAGCGGGTCAGTCGCGCAGTCGACGTTGACCGTGTTTGTGAGACAAACCTCGTAGGTCTCGCCTTCGACCAGCCGCTGCTTGCACGTGGCGATGTCCTCGAGATACTGACCATGAGAGCGGCTGAGCACAAACGCCGGCTCCACGTCTGCGCCGGCGCCGCAGTCCGGTCCTGTCAGGGGCTTTAGGCACGCGAGGCGACTGCAGGTCTCGGCGATCCAGCGTTCGCCGTCTGCGGCGCCGTCGGTCGCGGTCACACAGAGCACGTACGTGGCTTGCTCAAGGTGGTCGAAAGCGATCACGCGGTCGGCAAACCGGAAAGCCGCGTCCGGCATCGCCGAGTGATGCGCCTGGCTGCCACCGCAGTCGGCCTTGCACTCGTAACCGAAGTAGCCGACGTAGCCGCCGTTGAACTCGAACGGAAGGTGGTCGTCGAGCTGATGTACCCGTCGCATCTCGGCACTTAGGAAGTCGAAGATCGATTCCCTGCGCAGCTCGCAGCCGCCGGCGCGTTCGATGCGCACCTCGCCACGACCTACGTCGTACTGGACTAGGGCCGCCAGTGGCCCGTCGCCGCAGCCGATGAACGAAAAACGCGCGCGCTCGTCGACCCGGCTTGAGTCAAGCCAGAAACCGCTGTCGCTGTCGCCGTAGAGGTCCACAAACGCGCGCTCCGGGTCGTAGTGCGTGTCCAACCGGCGCACCTGTACGGCCAGCTCGGCGCGCGGCGGGCGCAAGACAGCGCTCTGCGTGGGCGCTCGGGAGTGCGCGCGCGCCTGCGCGCGAGTGCTCGCAGTCAAACCGCGACTGGGCGCATCGCCCAGCGCAATGGCCGCCACCGTCAGATCGCGGAAGTTAGCCAGCAGCCGGCGTCCATGCTCGGTGCAGATCGACTCCGGATGAAACTGCACTCCCCACTGCAGCCGCCGACGGTGAGCAACGGCCATCAGCACGCCATCGCAGGTCTGCGCGATCGCCTCCAACCCGGCGGGTAGCGGCTGCGCCACGTACAGCGAGTGGTAACGGACAGCCTGGAACTCACGCGGGATGCCGGCAAACAGCGGTGACTGCTCGTGTACGACCGCGCTCGCACGTCCGTGTACCGGTGTCGGCGCCGGCTCGACGCGACCGCCGTGGACCCAGCACAACCCCTGATGGCCCAGACAGACACCCAACAGTGGCACCTGCGCCCGCCGGATCGCCTCCGCGCACACGCCAAAGTCAGCCTGTCGCTCTGGCCGCCCCGGACCCGGCGAGATCACGATGTTGTCAAACGGCAGAAGCTCCAACTCGGGCCACTGCGCTGCGTCGTTGCGCACCACTGTCGGCTCGGACCCGTTGACCTCGGCGAGCAGCGCAAAGAGGTTGTATGTGAAGGAGTCGTAGTTGTCCACCAGCAGCGTCCTGAGACCGGGCACAGCCGCAGAATGGCACAATGGGGCGTGCCCGATTTTCGCCG
>CAJCIJ010000303.1 GCA_903970315.1 Actinomycetota bacterium | reverse complement strand
GGATGTCCGAGGACGCCACACGCTCGCCGGTTGACACGCCGCCGCCGAGCCCCGACCGGGGCGGCGTTGCGGTGTCCAAGATGGACGCCCCGGCAGGCGCCGACAGCGCCCCTGCCATAGCGAATGGGCAGCCGCCCAAGGTGAAGAGCCCCCGGCGGCTCCCCGATGATCCGCCGGTCCAGTCGGCTTCACCGACCGTGATTGCCCGCCGCTCGGAGTTGAGCACGTTTGAGCAGCGGCTGCTCGGGGATCTCTTTGCGATCGTCTCAGAGCACGCGGCGGATTCCACCGAGCAGGTGGACCGGGCCAGTATGGAAGCGGCGTTCGTGTTCGCGTGCGAGCACCACGCCGAGCAGCGCCGCCGCTCGGGCGAGGACTTCATCGTGCACCCGGTGGGCGTTGCGCGCATCTGTGCCGGTATGCCACACGACACCGAGACGCTCTGCGCGGCGCTGTTACACGACACGGTCGAGGACACCTCGGCCTCGATCGAGGAGGTGCGCGAGGGCTTCGGCGAGGAGATCGCGGCGATCGTCGACGGTGTCACCAAGCTGACCGGGATCACGTTCCAGTCGCGCGACGAGGCACAGGCCGAGAACTACCGCAAGATGATGATGGCGATGACGACCGACCCCCGGGTCATCTTCATCAAGCTTGCCGATCGCCTGCACAACATGCGCACGATCGATGCGCTGCCCAAGCAGAAGCAGATGGAGAAGGCGCGCGAGACGCTTGACATCTATGCGCCCATCGCTCACCGCCTGGGTATCCACGCGATCAAGTGGGAGCTTGAGGACCTCTCGTTCGCGACGCTCCATCCGCGCAAGTACCAGGAGATCCGCGAGCTCGTGTCCCAGCAGCGCGAGGAGCGCGAGCGCTATGTGGGCCAGGCCGGCGAGTACCTGGCAGCGGAGCTGCGGGCGCTTGGCATCAAGGCCGAGATAGCGGGGCGCGCCAAGCACTTCTACTCGATCTACTCGAAGATGACCAAGAAGGGCCGCGAGTTCAACGAGATCTACGACCTCACTGCAATGCGCGTGATTGTGGGGTCGATGAAGGACTGCTACGGGGCCGTCGGCGCGATCCACTCGCTGTGGAAGCCGCTGCCGGGCCGCTTCAAGGACTTCATCGCGATGCCCAAGTTCAACATGTACCAGTCGCTGCACACCACGGTGATCGGGCCCGAGGGCCATCCCCTGGAGATTCAGATCCGCACCCACGACATGCACGCCATGGCGGAGTTCGGGGTCGCGGCGCACTGGATGTACAAGCAGCGCAAGCGCGAGCCCGGTGGGCCTGCGGGCGCCCGCTCGGTGCTGCCGATCCGGCCGTCGGCCGGTCCGCTGGCCGATCCCGCGCGAGCCGGTGCAGGCACCGAGGGCGGGTCGTCGCGCCCGGGGGCCGGGGGCGACGCGGAGCTGGCATGGGTGCACTCAATGCTCGACTGGCAGCAGGAGGTGGCTGACCCCAAGGAGTTCATGGAGCGGCTGCGCCTGGGCCTGTTCGAGGACGAGGTCTATGTGTTCACGCCCAAGGGCGACGTCAAGGCGCTGCCGGCGGGCGCGACGCCACTTGATTTCGCCTATGAGGTGCACACCGAAATCGGTCACCGCTGCGTGGGCGCACGCGTCAACGGCAAGATCGTGCCGCTGCACTACGAGCTTGTAAATGGTGACCAGGTCGAGATCCTCACCGCCAAGCGGGAGCGCGGTCCGTCGCGAGACTGGCTGGCCGTCGCCAAGACGACGCGCGCGCGCAAGAAGATCAAGGCGTGGTTTACCGCTGAATCGCGCCAGGACACCGAGCACGCCGGGCGCGAGTTGCTCCAGGAGCACCTGCGCAAGCAGGGGCTGCCCGCCCAGAGGCTGACCGGCTCGGCCCTGCTGGCGGACGTGATCCGCGAGATGGGCTACCGCAAGGCCGACGACTTCTACATCGCCCTGGGCTCGGCCAAGATCTCGGCCAAGGTTGCGGTCAACAAGCTGCTCCAACGCCTGAAGGAGGGCGAGGCCGCCGACGGCGCCACGCCGGGCCCCGCGGACCTCGTGCGCCTTGGTGCCACGCGACGCGGCGCCACGCGTCCCTCCGGTCAGTACGGGATCCGCGTGCAGGGCGTCGAGGACGTGATGCTGCGCCTGGCCAAGTGCTGCCGGCCGGTGCCCGGAGACGACATCGTCGGCTACATCTCGCTGGGCCGCGGGATCACGATCCACCGCCAGGACTGCCCCAACGTGGCTGTGCTGCGCCGCAGCCCCGAGCGTTTCACGACGGTCGCCTGGGAGGGAGACCTGGCGACCGCCCTGGTGGTTGAAATCCAGGTCGATGCGTGGGACAGGCACCGCCTGCTTGAGGACCTCTCGCGCGTCTTCTCGGAAGCGGGCGCGAACATCATCGAGGCGCACTGCCTCTCACACACGCCGATGGTCAAGAACCGCTTCGTGGTGGAGATCGCAGACACGCACTCGCTGAAGGCCGCCATCGGGCGCCTGCGCAACACCGAGTCGGTCTTTGATGCGTACCGCGTCACCCCCGGCGTGAGTTAGGCCAGCACGGACAGCGCTCCGGGCATCACTGTGTAGCGGGCGCAGTCCACGTCACCCAGATAGTCGCCGTCGACGTGCAACGGCAGCGGTCGGTCGTCGGCGCTGGTAACTGTGAGGTCGCCGACAACCGAAAAGCCGCTGACGTGGCGGTGGGCGGATACCCGGGCACGCGATCGCAGCGCGCGCAGCGAAAGCGAGGGGAGGTCAAACGGATTGATGCGGCCAAGCACGCAGCCGGCAAGGGTGCCGGAGTCAAGCTCGCCGCCATCGGCGATGGCGATCGGCCGGTCCTTGAAGAAGGTGAAAGTGGGGCCGTTCTGGATCACCGTCGTGACGCCCGAAAGCGCCCGGGCCGGTGCGGCGGCGCCTGGGCCAGTCACGCTCACCTGCATGCGAGGTGGATCAAGCAGGTAGCGGCGCACCAGCGTGCGCGCGAGCACCCAGGAGTAGTACCACGGGCCAAAGCGCGCCTTGTAGGTGGGGTTGGCGTCCACGGCGCGTGTGACGCTGGCGTCCAGGCCCAGGCCGGAGGCGAAGGTGAAGGCGCGACCGTTGACCACGCCCAGGTCCACAGACCGCGGCCGCCACTGGTCGGCCAGCGCCACGAGTCGCTCGCACGCCTCCACCGTGTCTGCTGGCATCGCAAGCAGCTTGGCGAAGATGTTGGCCTGTCCTCCGGGCAGGCATGCCAACGCGGTCTTGGGCGCGTCAACGAGCCCGTTCGCCGCCTCGTTGACGGTGCCGTCGCCGCCGAATGCCACGACGCCGTCAAGCCCGTCGGCCGCGGCCTGGCGCGCGAGCTCGATGGCGTGACGCGGGTGCGCGGTGTCGGCGGCCTGTACGTCGTAGGCACTCCCAAGCGTCTCCAGCGCGCGCCGGCGCAGCTCCGGCGAGACCTTGGTCGCGTAGGGGTTGGTGATCAGCAGGAGGCGCCTCATCGAGCAGCGTGAACCCTATTGGCGGCGGCGCGATCGGCTCGGTCTGGGCAGCCGCGGGGGCGGCCGTGGGGCACTTGCTTTAGGTCGGGAGCGCTTGCTAGACTGCGCAGCACATAGCTGGACACATCCAGAGGGGCGGAGGGACTGGCCCGATGAAGCCCCGGCAACCACCGCGCAAGCGGGAAGGTGCCAATTCCAGAGAGATGTGTGGCGGGCATTCCCTTTGCCACACGGTGATACCGGCGAAGAGATAAGTAAAGGAGCCCGATGGCTGTCAGCAACCTTAAATGTCGTGAGTGTGATGCGACGTACCCGTTGGAGGCACGTTATGCCTGCGAGCACTGCTTTGGCCCGCTGGAGGTGGTCTACGACCACAGCCACCTGGCCGGTGGCGACGTGGGCGAGCTGCGCCGGCGCATCCAGGCGGGGCCCCAGAACATCTGGCGCTACGCCGACTTTCTGCCGCTCGTAGATGGCGCTCCGGGCCCGTCGGGCCGCCTGGCCTCGCGTGTGGGCCTGCCTGCGGGCTGCACGCCGCTGATCCGCGCCGACCGTCTGGCACAGCGGCTTGGGCTGCGCGAGGTGTGGGTCAAGAACGACGCCGCCAACCCCACGCACTCCTTCAAGGACCGCGTCGTGTCGGTAGCGGCCTCGCGCGCCCGCGAGCTTGGCTTCCACACGATCGCGTGCGCCTCCACGGGCAACCTCGCGGGCTCGGTGGCGGCATATGGGGCCGCCATGGGGCTTCAGTCCTACGTGTTCATCCCCGCAGACCTCGAGGAGCAGAAAATCCTCTCGGCGGGCGTGTACGGGACCAACCTGGTGGCGGTCAAGGGTACCTACGACGACGTCAACCGTCTGTGCACCGAACTGTCGGCCGAGCGCGACTGGGCGTTCGTCAACGTCAACCTCCGTCCCTACTATGCCGAGGGCTCAAAGACGCTCGCCTTTGAGATCGCCGAGCAGCTGGGCTTCGAGCTGCCGGACCGCTGTGTGGTGCCGGTGGCGTCGGGATCGCTTTTCACCAAGCTCGCAAAGGGGTTTGGCGAGTGGCAGGACCTGGGTCTGATCGAGGGCTCGCTGCCCACCATGACCGGTGCTCAGGCCGATGGCTGCTCCCCCGTGGCGCAGGCGTTCGCCGGCGGGCAGGACTTCTGCGTCCCCGTCAAGCCCGACACGATCGCCAAGTCGCTGGCCATCGGCAACCCCGCCGACGGTCCCTACGCCCTGGATGTTGCGCGCAGGAGCGGTGGCTCGGTGGAGTCGGTGAGCGACGAGGAGATCGTCGACGGAATCGCGCTTTTGGCGCAGACCACCGGCGTCTTCACCGAGACCGCAGGGGGCGTGACCACGGCCACTTTGGTCAAGCTCGCCGAAAGCGGGCAGATCGACCCCGACGAGCGCGTGGTGCTTGTGATCACGGGCGACGGCCTGACGCTTGAGGCGGCACGCGGCACGTTCGCCACGCACGAGATCGAGCCCACGGTTGAGTCCTTTGAGGCGCTTGGCGCCAGGAACGCCGCCGAGGCCTGGGCACGCTGAAGTCGATGAGCGTCACGGTGAAGCTGCCGGTGCAGTTGCGTGCCAGCGCCGGTGGGGCAAGTGAGGCAAGCGTGGAGGGCACGACGGTGGGCGAGGCGCTTGCCAGCCTGTTTGAGTCCCACCCGGAGCTGCGTGAACGGATCTCTGATCAGCAGGGGTCGTTGCGCCGCTTTGTAAACGTGTACGTCAGCGGCGAGGACATCCGCTTCTTGGAGGGTGTTGACACGCCGGTGACCGACGGCGCCGAGCTCACCATCCTGCCGGCGGTCGCCGGCGGCTGACAGCCGGCTCGCCCGGCGTTCCCAGTCTCACCGACGCCCCCGGCGGCGCGTCCGGCGATCCCATCCAGGGCACGTCGGCCGGCCGGCCGGTCGAATGGGCGGCAGCCGTTGTGGGCTGCGTGGTCCTCGCCCGCGTGTACAGCCACGCAAACAGGCAGACGCACAGCACGCTGCCGCCGCCGAGCATCACCGCGCCTGCGAGATTCTCGTCGACCACGGGCGACAGATGGCGGGCGGTGTCAAGGGAGACGAAGTAGGGGTAGGACACGGCTCCTGACCACAGGAAGATGTTCGCCAGCACCGCGGCGCCGATGCGTGTCGCGACCACGTAACAGAGGCGGCTGACATCGCCAAACCACGCGGGCGTGGCCACAGCGCCCAACACGCACAGCCACATGTTGATGCCGCTCGCCAGCAGGCAGACCTGCTGGGCGGCCTGGATGCCGGGGTGTTCGACGGCGGACTGGTAGAGGCTTGGCAGGTGCCAGACGTAAAGATCGGCCAGCCAGAGCGCAAAAGCTGGGATGGGGTGGGCGAGCAGTGTCAGCCACTGCGGGGTCCGCCGCGCGGGTGGGGCCGGCCGGCCGCCGGCCAGCGCTTCCGCCAGCCCGATTACGACCAGCAGCGTGGCCAGTTCGCCGAGCAGGAAGTGCTGGGTCTCGCGCCAGACCATGGCGATGTGCGAAAGATGGTCGAGCCCGAGCACGGACGCAGCGGCCAGCACCAGGCCGGCATAGAACGCCGCCTGGCGGCGCGGGGGGATCGCCAGGCGCCTGTCTGCGACGCGGTGGGTACGCGCTGCATAGGCCAGCGCGGCGATCGCTGCGACCCCCAGTGCGCCGGCGGCCTGAGCGGTCGAGACGGCCAGTGGTGGCGTGGGCATGGTGGTCTGGTCCGGGCTGGCTTCGGTCGCAGACGGCGACAGTCGGGCTGGGCGGAAGTCTCGCAGACAGCGCCTGCTCCGGCGTCTGGACGATGCCCGGGGCGCCGTTGCAGGCCCGTGGGTCAGCTGACGTCGAGCGCCTGCTCGCGAAGCCGCCGACGGGTTCGCCCCACAGCCAGCCAGCCGATGATCACGACCGCGGCGAGCGGGACGACAGCGATCAACGCAAGCAGCAGGATCGCCAGGGCAGTGGCGAGGATTTCACCGGCATCGCCGACGGCAGTGCCCGGCGTGAGGTTGCCTGTTGCGACGCCCTGGGCTTCCGGCGTCAGCGAAAGTGCGACGGTCGTGTAGTTGACCCGCTGCTTGAGCGCGCCGAGCGAGCGTTCCAGGCCGGCGAGCTCGTGCGCTACGGCACTCAGCCGTGCTTTCAGGGTGGCTGCCGTCTGTTCTTCTGTGGCCGCTGCCAGCTGTTTGAGCAGGCTCGAGCGTTCTGCTCGTGCGTCCCCGAGCGAGCGTTGCAGCGATCCGTACTGTTCGGTGACGTCGTTAGTCGTCTGGCTCTCCGAACGCACGTGGCCGATCTGCGTGAAGGCCGCGATCGCCGCTGGAAGGCTTGTGCTCGGCACGCGCACCTGGAAGGTCGCTCCAGCCTGTCCGGTGTTGCCCGAGCTGACGCTCGATTCCTGGACGTAGCCGTGGTAGACGTTCGTGAGCGCGAAGACACGCTGTGAGGCGTTCTGGATCGCGGTCTCGGCGACCCCGATGTCGAGTGAGGCGCCATGTTCTACCTGGCGCGCGGGGGCGGCCGCCGAGACCGATGAGCCGCCTGCTTCTTCCCGCTTTGCTTCTGACGCGCCCGCGGATGCCGAACCGCCCGGTTGCCCCGCTGGGCCGCGTTGGCCTGATTCTGCTGCGTGCGGTTCCGCCGCCGGGCTGGCCTGCGCGTTTTGGGTGCCACTCGCGGCCGAATATTGGACAAGAGGCGCGTGCTCTGCCGGTACCGATGCGGTCGACGAGCGGCTCGAGCCGCCGCCGATTCTGACGGTGAGCGCCAGCGGCACCACCACGGCCAGGGCCAGGATCACCGCGAAGCCAAGACCGAGCGCC
>CAJCIJ010000302.1 GCA_903970315.1 Actinomycetota bacterium | reverse complement strand
GGGTGTGCTTGCCGTACCGTTCCAGGGCCACGGCTAGGACGGCCACGCCGATGGCCCCGCCGATCCGCTGGAGTGCGTTGATCTGGGGGGTGGCGTCGGCGACCTGATCGGGGCGCATGGCCGAGAACGCGGCGGTCATAGCGGGCATGAAGCACATGCCGATTGACAGCCCGCGCACGACCAGTACCAGCGAGATGGTCACGATCGAGGTGTGGGCGCCGATCTGTGTAAGGGGGATGGTGGACAGTGCCAGCAGCGTCAGGCCGCCGAAGGCGATCCGGCCGCCGCCAAAGCGCTGGGTCAGGCGACTGGCCAGTGGCATCGCGATCAGCGCGCCAAGGCCCTGTGGTCCGGTGAGCAGGCCCGTGTCGATGACCGTCTGGCCGCGCACGTTCTGGTAGTAGAGCGGCACGAGCACCATCGCACCGAACAGGCCCCCTGCGACCATGAAGTTCGTGAACGCGGCCCCGGCGAAGACCCGGTTTGCGTACATCCGGATGTCAAGCAGCGGGTTCTCAATGCGCAGGGCGTGCACGCAGTAGAGCACCAGCATCACGGCGCCCGCGATGGTCGGCCCGACGAACTTGACCGAGGAGAAGCCGGCGCCAGAGCCCAGTTCGGTGATGCCGTAGATCAGCGCCGCAGCGCCGCCGGGGGCGAGCATCAGTCCCAGCCAATCCAAGCGGCCGGCCTTGCCGGAGTCGGTCTGGGGAAGCGTGCGCCAGGCCAGCGCGAAAGCGATCACGCCGACGGGCAGGTTGACGAAGAAGATCCATGACCAGTGCAGGTGCTGGAGGATGGCGCCGCCCACGATCGGCCCAAGGATGGGGCCGACCATGGCGGGCATCGAGACGATCCCCATCACGCGGCCCATGTTCTTGGGACCGGCGACCTGGGCCATGATCATCATCGCCAGCGGCATGATCATGCCGCCGCCGAAGCCCTGGAGCACGCGGAAGGCGACGAGCTCGCCAATCGAGGTCGACAGCCCGCACAGCGCCGAGCCCAAGGTGAAGAGCACGAGCGAGATCAGATAGACGCGCCGCGCGCCGAAGCGCTTGGCCGCCCAGCCCGACACGAGGATGACGGCGCCGAGGGCCAGCAGATAGCCGCCGATCACCCATTGGGACTGGGCGATGGAGCTGTGCAGATCGGTGTGGATCCGGTCCAGCGCCACGTTGACGATGGTGGTGTCCAGGATCGACATGATCATCCCGATGATCACCACGCCGCAGATGCGCCAGACGTAGGCAGGGATGTGGTCGCCGGCCTCCACGGGCGCACGGGCGGCCGTAGAACGGGCGCGGCTGGGGGCGCTTGGCAGCGCCGGAGTCTCGGTGCTTTGTTCGCTCGACGACATTCGGTACCTAAATATTAGGCGCCGAAGTAATTATTTCAACCCCCCACCCGCAAATCGTTCGCGGAGGCCTATTTGCTCGCGGGCGTTTGCTCGTGCGCGCGCGGGCGCTCGCAGCAGGCCGGGGGCAGCGGGGCGGCAGCGGCGCGCAGGCCGCAGGCGCCCTACCAGCGGTAGTGCGCGAAGGCCTTGTTGGCCTGGGCCATGCGGTAGATGTCCTCCTTGCGCTTGTACGCAGCACCCTGCTGCGACAGCGCGTCGAGCATCTCGCCGGCAAGTCTCTGGGCGATCGTGCGCTCGCGGCGGGCGCGGGCGTTTGTGACAAGCCAGCGCACAGCAAGCGTGCGGGCCCGCCGCGCGGGCACCTCGACGGGCACCTGATAGGTGGCGCCGCCGACTCGCCGCGAGCGAACCTCAAGCGTGGGCGTGAGTGCCTTCAGGGACTCTTCGAGCACCTCCACAGGCGGCTTGCCGTTGCGCTCCGAGGCAATCGCCAGGGCGTCGTAGACGACGCGCTCGGCGAGCGACTTCTTGCCGTCGAGCATGACCTTGTTGACCACCTGCTGCACGGCCTTTGAGCGGTGCACTGGATCGGGCTCAAGCGTGCGGGTGTGGGCTGCGGCGCGGCGTGGCATACGAGGTTTGGTCGGTTGCGGCCGCGGGCGCTAGCGCTTCTTTGCTCCGTACTGCGAGCGTGACTTCTTGCGATCAGACACGCCGGAGGCATCCAGGGTGCCGCGCACGACCTTGTAGCGCACACCGGGCAGATCCTTGACGCGGCCACCGCGTACGAGCACAACGGAGTGCTCCTGGAGGTTGTGGCCCTCGCCGGGGATGTAAGCGGTGACCTCGGCGGCGCCGGCGATGCGCACACGGGCAACCTTGCGCAGGGCCGAGTTGGGCTTCTTGGGCGTGGTGGTGTACACGCGAGTGCACACTCCGCGCCGCTGCGGCGCGGCCACCTTGCGCTTGCGTCCCTTGCCGGACTTCAGTCCGGGCGTGGAGAGCTTCTTCTTGGGGGCAACTCGCCCCTTGTTCACAAGCTGGTTGGTGGTGGGCACGGACGGATCATAGCTTGCGCGGGCTCACACGGCCCCCGCCAATGGCAGGGCGCGCTCGCGGGGACCGCCGGGGGCGTATGCCACGACCAGGCGCTTGACGCGGGGATTTGCGATCAGGGCCGGTGGCAGCGCGATCAGAAGCGTGAGCATGCGGTAGGCAAAGACCGCCACCACTGCCGGTGCCAGCCCCATACCGACCCAGGTGAAGGCCAGCGGCATCAGCGCCTCGGTGACCCCCACGCCGGCCAGCGGCAGGCCGCGCGGGGTGGCGGCGTAGCCGGTGGCAAAGGCGAGCACCAGCTCGGGCAGGCCGAGGTGGATGCCAAACAGGCGCAGG
Organism: Actinomycetota bacterium; assembly: GCA_903970315.1. Taxonomy (GTDB): domain Bacteria; phylum Actinomycetota; class Thermoleophilia; order Solirubrobacterales; family Solirubrobacteraceae; genus Palsa-744. The sequence continues at coordinate 955 of CAJCIJ010000302.1, read as the reverse complement.
GCCGCCCAGGCGCTGACCAGCTCACCGGCCCAGTAGGTCCCGATCCCAAGCCATGCCGGGAAGTGTTCGCTACGCGGGAACGTGGCCTCGCGCAAGAGGTGCAGGGCGCCAATGCCGTGACGGACTGCGCGGCGCACGCGCGCCCCCGCTGCGGTGCGGTGGGAACGAAACGCCAGCCATCCGGCGATTGCGGCACCGACGGGCACGCCCACGGCCCAGGGAAGGGTCAGTTCCGGCTGCACGTGTCGCGCGCCCAAGACCAGCAGCGCGCAGATCCATGCCGCGGGGGCAAGCCCGGCGTACTCAAGCGCGCCGAGTCCCAGTACGCGCGTCTTTGCATCGTCGGGGGAGTCGCCCATCCCCTGCAGCCAGCGGCGATCCTCGGCAAAGCCGCCGCCGAGCACGTGCGCGCCGAACCCGGCCGCCACGAGGCTGAGTGACTGGCGCTGGGACAGCCGCGGGCCACCGCGCAGGCGCATGGCCACGCGGTAGGCGCGGCTGTAGCCCAGGTAGCAAAGGGCGCGCCCGGCGACGATCACCAAGATCCACTCCGGCTGCACGCGCTGGGCCACGCGCCAGACTGCGGAGGGGCCGGCGAAGGCGGCCATGACAGCGGCCGTGGCGACCGCGACGGCCAGTGCCAGCGCGGACAGCAGCCACGGGCGCCGCAGCACGCCGGCGGCGGCCTTGGGGCATCGGGCATGGACCGCACCGAGCCGGGCGCGGGCCGCACTGCACCGGGCGGCCCCCCTGGAGGGTCCCGACCGGTGGTGGAAAATCACGCCGCGGCTGGTGCTGTCGCCACGCCGGCAGAGCGCGCCGGAGCGGGCATCAGGGCACAGGCGACAATCACGAGCACGAAGCCGACCGACTGCACCACCACTCCCAGCGCAGAGCCGGGCATGGGGTCACCGAAGACGAGGATGCCTCCGGAGATCCCGGCGATGTTTGCGGC
>CAJCIJ010000301.1 GCA_903970315.1 Actinomycetota bacterium | reverse complement strand
GCCGGGGCGGCGAGATTCCTGTTCCTGTCCGTACTCGGCGCATCGCCCCACCACCGCTCAAGGTTTTTCCGCGCAAAGGCGCTCGCCGAGCGCGCGGTCGCCGAGGCCAACCTGGAGACGACCGTGCTCGCTCCATCGATGGTCTACGCCACCAATGACCGCTGGGCCGAGCTGGCCCAGCGGATCTCATACCTGCCTGTGGTGCCACTGTGCGGAGACGGACGGGCTCAGGTGCAGCCGATCTGGGTCGACGACGTGGCGGCATGCATTGCGGCAAGCCTGCGCGACCCAGACGCCCGCGGCGCCGACGTTGCCACCACGGCGACAGGGCGTGCCCACGACGGCCTGGCCTCCCGGGCTCACCACCGGCGCTTCGAGTTGGCCGGGCCCGAAACGCTCACCTCGGCGGCCGTCGCCCGCCTGATGCTGCGGGCAACGGGACGGCCGCGCCCGCTGTGTCCGGTACCCATGCCCGTCGTCTCGCGCGCCCTGCGTCTGCTGGCGCGGCTGGGCGCCTCGGCGCTGCTGCCCACCTGGGATGAGGCCGAACTGGGCGCCGTCACCATGATCTCGGCGCGCGGCAGCGCCGACGCTCAGAGTCTGGGCATCACCCCACAGTCCATGGCCGCGGTCCTCGGCCTGACTGCCTAGAAGCCCGACGGCCTTCGTTGCGCCCAGGGCCTCGCCTGTTCCAGCTGTGCCGCCAGCGCCAACAGGACTCCCTCGCCCCCCGGCGGTCCCGCCATCTGAACCCCCAGGGGCAACCCGTCGCCGCTCTGGTGCAGAGGAACCGCGATAGCCGGCTGACCGGTGGCATTGAACAGGGCCGTAAACGGAGCCGGGTAGCCGGACGCAACAAAGGTGGACATGGGCTCGGCGGCAGCGGTGTCCAGCAGGCCAATGGGCGGGATCCCCTTGGCAAGCACAGGAGTGACCACGGCGTCATACGGCTCAAGCGCCGTGATCACCTGGCGCGAATACGCCATCAGCTGGGCCTGCAAGCCCAGCCCCTGCACTGCGTCGATGCTCTTGGCAAGCGAGCGGATCGCCCAGCTCATGGGCTCCATGTCCTCGGCTTTCGCCTCGCGGCCCGCCAGCTGCTCGGAGTAGGCGATGCCCAATGCAATGAACGTGCAAAAGACCGCCCCAAAGGCCTCCACGATGCCTTCGTCGGGCCACGGAGGGTCAAACTCGACCACCTCGTGCCCCAGCGACGACAGCAGCTCGCCAGTCTCTCCTACCGCCCGGATCGCATCGCTATCGACCTCGGCATCGGCGATGTAAGGGACCGTCGTGAGCGCCACCCTGGCAACCTCCGGCGGTCGGGCCGCGGAGACCGCAAACGGCTCGCTTGGAGGCGGGGCCCAGGACGCATCACCAGGCTCGGGGCCGGCGAGCAGATCGGTGATCGCCGCCGTGTCGGCCACCGTGCGGGTGAGCACACCGTCGGTGACAAGCAGCGACTGACCCGTGTCCGGGGCGCCAGAGACACGCCCCCGCTGACTCTTCAGCCCCACCAATCCACAGCACGCTGCCGGTATGCGGATCGACCCACCGCCGTCGTTGCCATGCGCCACGGGCACCATGCCCGCTGCCACCGCCGCTCCCGAGCCCCCGGAGGAGCCACCCGGCGTCCTGGTCGTGTCCCACGGATTGCGCGTCGGACCGAACAGGCGCGCCTCGGTCACAGGCAGGATGCCGTACTCCGGCAGCGTCGTCGTTCCCACCACCACGAAGCCCGCTTGCTTGAGCCGCCGGGTGACATTGTGGTCGTAGTCGGCGACCCGATCGGCCAGCAGGGAGCACCCCGAGGTCAGGCGCATACCAGCCACCGCGCGGTTGTTCTTGATCGCGATCGGCACCCCCGCAAAGGGCCGGGGATCATTTTTTCCCACGCCGTCGGCTGTAGCGAGCGCGCCCTCGGCGTCGACATCGACAAAGGCGTTGATATCGCCATCCAGCGCCGCGATGCGCTCGAGCGACAGACTGACGAGCTCGCGCGCCGACACCGCGCCTGTGCGCACCATCTCGGCGAGCTCTTGGGCTCCCAGGAACAGCAGCTCGGCATCGGACAAGGGACTGCCCTCCTTCGTGGGGGTCGCTCGACGGGATCGGCACCGAATGCGGTGCGTGATTGCACCATATGACGTGGCCCAAGCGGTAGAGTGGGCAGACGTTTTTGCCGAGTTCCATGAGGCCAGTGTTCACACCCAGGCCAGCCAGAAAGCGAGCGCCATGACCGAGGTTTCCACGGGCGTTACAGCCCAGGCCGGCGACAACGCCCCGGCCACCCCCCAAGTGCAGTCCGGTCTCGAAGGCGTGGTCGCCTTCGCCACTCAAATCGCAGAGCCCAACCGCGCTGGCGGCTCGCTGAGCTACCGCGGCGTCAACATCGAGGAACTGGTCGGCCAGGTCCCCTACGAGAAGGTATGGGGACTGCTGGTCGACGGCCACTTCGAACCCGGCCTGCCGCCGGCCGAGCCGCACGCGCTGACCGTACGCTCCGGCGATCCCCGAGTGGACGTGCAGTCGGCCCTGGCCATGCTCGCTCCCGAGTGGGGGTTTGGACAGCTGCTTGACATCTCCGACGAGCAGGCCCGCGAGCACCTCGCTCGTGCCTCGGTCATGGCGCTTTCGTTCGTCGCCCAGTCGGCCCGTGGCTCCGGACAGCCCCCAGTCTCCCAGCAGGAAGTTGACAAGGCGCAATCCATCCCCGAGCGCTTTCTGATCCGCTGGAGGGGCGAGGCAAACCCCGACCACGTCAAGGCCATCGATGCCTACTGGATCTCGGCGGCCGAGCACGGGGTCAACGCCTCAACTTTCACCGCCCGAGTGGTTGCGTCAACCGGGGCCGATGCCGCGGCGGCGCTGTCGGCTGCCGTCGGCGCGCTCTCTGGCCCATTGCACGGCGGCGCCCCATCGCGCGTGCTGAAGATGCTCGACGGCGTCGAAGAGACCGGCGACGCCGAGGCCTGGGTGCGCGATGCGCTTGATCGCGGCGAGCGCCTGATGGGATTCGGTCACCGGGTCTACCGAGCCGAAGACCCCCGCGCGAAGGTCCTGCGTCAGACCTGCCGTGAACTTGGCTCGCCGCGCTTCCAGGCCGCCGAGGCGCTGGAGAAGGCCGCCCTGGCTGAGCTACAGGCGCGCAAGCCCGACCGCGTGCTGGCCACCAATGTCGAGTTCTGGTCGGCGGTGGTGCTGGACCTGGCCGAAGTGCCACCGGAGCTGTTCACGTCAATGTTCACGTGTGCCCGTGTGGCCGGCTGGTCGGCGCACATACTTGAGCAGAAGCGCGAAGCGCGGCTGATCCGGCCCACGGCACTGTACGTCGGCGAGGGCCCACGGCCGGCCAGCGCCGTCGACTAGGCCAAATCCACCCGTCAGCGGCGACTAGGCTCGCCGCCGCCGCGCGTGCACGCAACCGCACCGGGAGCCACTGGCTGCTGAGCCAAATCGACCCCTTAAACACCGGAAGCCCGGACTCCTTCCGGGCTTCCGCTGACCAACTCGGCCGACAGCATCACTATCGGCACGTAGCAGCGGGCGATTAGGCCCGCTGCTACGCCTCGACAAGAAGTCGAGGGTGCTACATCATGCCGCTCATATCCGGCATACCGCCGCCGCCGCCGCCTGATTCCTTCTCGGGAATCTCGGCCACGATGGCCTCGGTGGTGAGGATGTTCTTGGCGATCGACGCTGCATTCTGGAGCGCCGAGCGCGTCACCATGGCCGGGTCGATGATGCCCGCCGCCACCAGGTCGACAACCTCGTTGGTTGCAGCGTTCAGGCCCTGCCCAGCCTTGGCCTTACGCACATCGTTGACAACGACTGAGCCCTCAAGCCCGGCGTTCTCGGCGATCTGACGCAGTGGCTCCTCAAGTGCACGGAGCACGATCCGGGCACCAGTCACTTCATCGTCCTCAAGCCCGCCGTTGAGCGAGATCTTGTCCGACGCGCGCAGCAGCGCCACGCCACCACCGGGCACGATGCCCTCCTCAAGCGCCGCACGGGTCGCCTGCAGAGCGTCCTCAACACGGTGCTTCTTCTCCTTCATCTCGGTCTCCGTCGCGGCGCCGACCTTCACGACGGCAACTCCACCGGACAGCTTTGCAAGCCGTTCCTGGAGCTTTTCGCGATCGAAGTCCGAGTCGGTGTTCTCGATTTCGCTCTTGATCTGGTTGATGCGGCCCTTGATTGCGGCCGCATCGCCGGACCCATCGACGATCGTCGTGGTGTCCTTGGCGATGACCACGCGACGAGCGTGGCCCAGCTGTGAGACCTGCGTGTTCTCGAGCTTGAGGCCCATCTCCTCGGTGATGACCTCACCCTTGGTGAGAATCGCGATGTCCTCAAGCATGCGCTTGCGGCGGTCGCCGAAGCCCGGCGCCTTGACCGCAACACCCGTGAACGTGCCACGGAGCTTGTTGACCACCAGTGT
>CAJCIJ010000300.1 GCA_903970315.1 Actinomycetota bacterium | reverse complement strand
CGAGCAGATCGCCATCGAGGACGTCACCTTGCGAACCGACGGCGCGCTCGTCGATGCCGTCAAGGTGCGCTCGCGTGGAGCGCGTGTGGGTTGCCGCGTGCGCCCCGCACTGCGCGCAGGGCGACACCACCAGGCGGCGCTGGCGCTGGATCGCGAGATCGAGCGGACCGCCCCGGGGCAGATCGCGTGCCTGTACGCCGGCGACGTGGTGGTGGGCTACGGCAAGGTTGCGCGCCAAAGCGTGCGACCGGCGGCCGCCTAAGATCATCGGTCGTGACATCTGATGAAATCCGTGAGCGCTACCTGGCGTTCTTTGAGGATCACGGCCACCTGCGTATCCCCTCGGCGTCGCTCGTGCCCTCTGCGCACGATCCCTCGGCACTGCTCACGCTCGCGGGAATGCACCCGCTCAAGCCCTATTTCCTCGGCGTCCAGACGCCTCCTGCGCCGCGATTGACGGACTGCCAGAAGTGCTTCCGCACGGTCGACATCGACCGCGTCGGCCACACCAGCCGCCACCTGACCTTCTTTGAGATGCTCGGGAACTTCTCGATCGGCGACTACTTCAAGAAGGAGGCGATCGAGTTTGCCTGGGAGTTGTCGCGCGACGTCCTGGGCTTCCCCGCGCAGGACATCTGGGTCACCGTCTTCGAAGGCGACGGCGAGCTGGACCTGGGGCCCGACGAGGAGGCGATCGAGCAGTGGCTCGCCGTTGGGGTCCCGCGCGAGCGCATCGTGCTCTGCCCGCGCTCTGAGAACTTCTGGCAGGCCGGGCCCACGGGCCCCTGCGGCCCCTGTTCGGAGCTGTATCTGGACCGGGGAGTCGAGCACGGCTCCCCCGACGACCTGCCGGGCCAGGAGAACGAGCGCTTCCTTGAGTACTGGAACCTCGTGTTCATGCAGTACGACCAGGGACCGCCCAACCAGCTTGCGGCGCTGCCTGCGCGCAACATCGACACCGGCCTGGGGCTCAACCGGCTGGCGGCCATCCTCCAGGACAAGCCCTCGGTGTTTGAGACCGATCAGTTCTGGCCGCTGATCGAGCTCGGCCAGGAGCTCTCCGGGGCGCGTTACGGCTCTGAGCCGGCAACCGACCGCGCTCTACGCATCCTCGCCGACCACTGCAGAGCGATGACATTCCTGGTCGCCGACGGCGTGGTGCCGTCAAACGAAGACCGCGGCTACGTCCTGCGGCGGGTGATGCGCCGCGCGATCCATCAGGGCCGCGTCCTGGAGATGGAGCCGGGGATGCTCGTGCGCTACTCCGAGCGCGTACGTGAGCTGATGGGGGCGGCCTACCCCGAACTTGACGCCCAGCGTGACGCGATCGAGATGTGGCTGGCCTCCGAGGAGGAGAGCTTCTCGCACACGCTTGCCCAGGGACTCCAGACGCTGCGGGTGCACATCGACGAGGCCCGCGAAACGGGCGCCGCCGAGATCCGCGCCGAGGATGCGTTTCGGCTACACGACACGTGGGGATTTCCCTTTGACCTGACGCGCGAACTGCTGGCCGAGGAGCAGCTGGCCGTCGACGAGTCCGGTTTCCAGGAGCTGATGGATCGACAGCGCAACCGCGCCCGGCAGGCTGCGGCACGCGCGGGAGCGCCGGCGGGCGCCGGAGAGGACGCAGCAGGCGTCGCCGACGCAGACAACCCCCGCTCGGTGGCGCTGGCACTCGCCGCCCAGGCGCCCACACCGACGCGCTTCACGGGCTATGAGACCGAGGAACAGGCGACCACGGTGGCCGCTGTGGCGCCGCTTGGCGCCAACGGAAATGGGCGCCGCCTGGTGGTCAAGCTCGCCGACTCCCCTTTCTATGCGGTCGGGGGTGGTCAGGTGGCCGACTCCGGAGTCCTGGAATGCGAGCACGGGGAGTGTGCCGCCCGCGTCACCAACGTGCTGCGCCTGCAGGACGACCAGGCGTTGGAAGTTGAGCTCTCCCAGGGCGAGCTTGCGCCCGACGAGCGTGTGGTGGCGCGCGTCGACCACGCAACACGGCACGCCACCGAGTGCAACCACACGGCCACCCACCTGCTGCACGCAGCACTGCGCGCCCGCCTGGGCACCCACGTCCGCCAGGCCGGCTCCTACGTGGGCCCCGACAAGCTGCGGTTTGACTTCACGCATACCCATGCGCTCAGCGACCAAGAGCGCGCCGACGTGGCCGACCAGGTCAACGCCTGGATCGCCGCCAACGATCCCGTGCGAGCTCTTACCACCACCCGCGAGGAGGCCGAGCGGCTGGGGGCGATGGCGCTGTTCGGCGAGAAGTACGGCGAGGTCGTGCGCATGGTCCAGATCGGCTCCGGCGAGTACTCGCGCGAGCTCTGCGGGGGCACCCACGTGGCCACCACAGGCGAGATCGGCCTCATGCACATCGTCTCGGAGACCTCCTCGGCCGCCAACGTGAGGCGGATCGAGGCGCTCACTGGTCCAGCGGCGGTGGCGCTGCTGAGGGCGCGCGCAGAGGTGCTCGACGATGCCGCCGCACAGCTGCGGGTCACGCCCGAGGCCGTTGCCGACGCCGTGGGCAAGCTCCAGCGCGAACGGCGCACCCTGAAGCAGGCCGCGCGCGGGGACGGACCCGACGGGCATACCGGGGTCGACGTGGCTGGGCTTGTCGCCGGCGCTGTCGAGCTTGCCGGCGCCGACGGCGCCAGGATGCTTGTCAGCTCAGTGTCGGTCCCGGACGCCAAGGCGCTGCTGGATGTCGCCGATCAACTGAAGCGGGAGCTGCCGGAAGCGGTGATCGTGCTGGGGACGGGCGCCGAGGGGCGGGTTCATCTTGTGGCCAGCGTCGCCCCGGCGCTGGTCCGGCGTGGCGTCAAGGCCGGCGCACTGGTCAAGGCGGCC
>CAJCIJ010000299.1 GCA_903970315.1 Actinomycetota bacterium | reverse complement strand
ATCCAGCGGCTCGTCGAGCGCCGAGACGCGCAAAGCGTCGGCAACGGGCTCAAACCCGGCGCTAGCCTGCTCGATGGTGGCCAACGTCGTCACTGGCAGCTCAGCACGCCGGCACGCCGGCGCTGGCGTCAGCGCCATTTTTCGACGGCTCCGCGACCTCACTGCGACGTCGAATTCGCACCCGCGAGCCTGCCCGCCCGCCCAGGCGGCGCTGCGTGCCGACCTCGGTCTTGATCAGCCTGGTGTCGCCGGCATGGCGCGCAACCAGCGTCAACAGCTCCTGTGTGCGGCGGGTGAACGTGTAGCCCTCCAGGACCGCCTGCCGGCCGCGGCGCCCACGCTCGGCGCAATCCTCGGGCGAGCGCAACAACCGCGCGATGCATTCGTGCAGCTCGGCGCGGTCGCGATATGTGACGACGGAGTCGCCGAACCGCTGCTCGAGCTCGGGCAGGTGGTCGCTGACCACCAGCGCACCGCACGCCAGTGCGTCGTAAATCCGGTTTGAGACAAACCCGTGCTCGCGCATGTCGTCCCAGTGGTCGTTGAGCACGATCCTGGCCGTGGAGTACGCCAGCCGGAGCTGGTCGTTGGGGATGTGCTCGCCGGCGATGTAGCGCTCGTCGATCAAGCCGCTCCAGTTGGTTCCGTAGACTGCGAGGTCACGCTTGGTGGGAAGCAGCTTCGACATCGTCGGTCGCATCACCTTGCGCGAGTTGGCGACGAACAGCAGCTCGTGCCTGTAGCGCTCGTCGGTCTCGGGATAGAACCGGCGCGTATCCGTCGCTTGCTCGAGTACCTCCACCGGAACGCTCACGCGGGCCGAAAGCGCGCTCGCAAACCGCTCGGATGCCACGCAGACGAGGTCGTAGGATTCCGCCTCGGCATCGGACAGCTCGTCCGGATGGCTGATGCACCACAGCACATTGAACTGGCCGTGCTTGGGCGCGTACCGGCTCAAGCCTTTGAGGTGAATCACCACGTCGTATTGCAGTCCCGTCGTATCCTCCCACTCGTCGAGCACTTGGACCATGGCGCGGTGCCCGTTGCGTCGCAACTCCTGCGCAAGTGCCTCCCCGAAGTGCACGTCGCCCCACTCGGCCGCCAGTGCGCGGGTGGGCGCGCCGGCCTTTATGCAAAACGAGAGCCGCTGCTCGGCCGCCAGCAACAGCGACACGAGCTCGCGTGCCCTGTGGTCGTAGGTGTGACGGTCGAGCACGACCTGCCGGTAGCGAAGCGCGAGCGCGTCGCGCCGTACGGGATTCGCGAGCAGGGCATCCAGACAGCGCCGCATCGATGCGGGGTCAGTCCAGGTTGGGAACTCCTCGTCGAATAGCTCGCGTACGCCGGCCTCACAGTTGGTGGCCACGGCGGTTCCACATGCGAGTGCGTCGAACACCCGCGAGTTGATCGCACCGTACGGGAGTGCGTGCTCGGCGGTGTCGTCCACGACGACGCCTGCGGACGAGTACACGACGGGCAACCGGTCGTAGGCGACCGGTCCCCTCGCGTACGCGGCGAGGCCGGGGACATCCTCCCAGCCACGCCCGAACACACGCACGGTCTCCCCAGGGCGGGCGCGCAACGCCTCCACGGCGCGGGGCCTGGCCCAGCGGTTGCCAGTAAATACAAGATCGGCCGCCAGCTCAGCATCGGTCGCGACCTGGTGAAAGCGCCGCGGGTTGGTCGCCAACGGAAATTCCATGGGCTTTACGCCGGCGCGGTTTTCGATGACTTCGGCGCAGCCGCGGGAAGAGGCCAGCACAAGGTCATAATCACCGAACCATTCGTGGTCTATCCAGCGGTCGGTCCAGTTGCGCACCCATGCGACCTTCAGGACGTCGCGGGGTGCCTTCCTGAGATCGTAGGAGTCCAGTAGCACTATCAGATAGTCGAGATCGTCGGGCAACGAGTACCACGCGTTATCTCGCCGTTGCACGTAGGTGACGCGCCAGCCGAGCAGCTCCAGGGAATCGCCCAGCTCGTGCCCGGTGTGCCAGTCCCCGTAGCCGTCGGCCCGGTTGGCGCTCGTGACGGTGATCGCCACGTGAGGACCCCCCGTCTCGGCCCAGTAGCGGTCGCCGCGTAGCTGGCTCGCGCGGTACTCCCGGCGCAATCGTGACGACCAGCGCTCGGCGAACAAGCGCTGGTTGGCCAGCCGGTTGCGGCGCTTGAACTCGCGACCTTCGGCATTCTGGGTCGAGGACTCGCGGTGCAGCAGATGAGCACGCCCGGAGATGAGAACCGGCAGCCCCGCTGTCAAGAGTTGCAGGCCTAGGTCTACGTCCTCGGTGCCGTAACGGTATCCGTCGGGGAAGCCGCCCATGTTCTCGAACACGGGTCGGCGCATCATCAGGCACGCGCCTGTGGCCGCCGGACAGTCGGCGTTGGCACCGAACTGCTCCGAGAACAGACGCCCGCCGTCGTCGAGGTTGTAGGGCTGGAAACGTTCGCGCTGGTAACGCACGCGGATACCGCGATGCTGCACCAGCGGCACTCCGGCCGCGATCTTGTCGGCGTGCAGCAGCGTCGCGCCGACGGCGCCGATGTCCTCGCGCGTGGCCAGCCCTACCATCTCGCGTAGCCAGCCCCGCTCAAAGGGCTCTATGTCGTTGTTCAAGAACAACAGCAGCTCTCCTCGCGCCCTCGCCGCGCCCTGCCGGTTGCCGACCGAAAAGGACACGTTCTCGGCGTTCTCGAGCAGCGCGACGGGAAACGAGGGGGCCACCGTGCGCAAGAACTCGCGTGAGCCGTCTCCCGAATCGTTGTCAACCACGATGAGTTCGAAGCGGGGATAGTCCGTGCACGTCTGCAGACCGTCGATCAACCGTCGCAGATGTGCGTCGCCGTTGCGGTTAAGGACCACCATGGAGACCATCGGCCAGCGCCACCGACGTGGCGCTGGCCCCAGGCGCATCCGAACGCGTTCGGCCAGCGCGGAACGCTCCGCCCGGTCGAGCTCCGGTTCGACTAGCAGCCCGAGCGAGTCCGCGCCGCCGCCGCGGGCGTTCGCACCCGTGATCTCTGTTGCACGGGCCGCGGCCCGTGACAGCCTCGCGAGGCGCTGGCGCGCCACCACGACGGCACCCGGGGTAACCCGCTTGCGCAGCCTAACCCGGTCGGCTGCCAGTGCCAAGCGGTGGCCCACGCGCCACGACCGGGACGCGGCTATGCGATCCACGTTGCGGCGAACTTCGGCGATGCCGGCGGACAGCGTTTGGAGCAGCTCCTGCTGGGCGCGCAGCCGCTCCCCTTGATTCTTGATCGTTTTCTCGTGCCGGGCGGTGGCGTGGCCCAGCGCGGTCAGCTCTCGCTCGGTGACCTGTAGCGCGGAGCGGGCGTCCTCGAGGTCACGCCCAAGTGCCCTGGCGTCGTCCTGCAGCCGACCTGCCCGCTTGGCTTCGTCAGCGGCATGCTCAGTGAGCGAGTCGATGCGGGTCTGGGCCAACGCTTGCTCGCGCGCGGAGCGCTCCTCCTGGCGGCGAACCTCGACCTCCAGCGATGCCAACTCGGCCAGAAGCGCCTCGATCGTCTTGATGCTGTCCATCGCCAGGCAGTTTGTGCGATTCTAGCTTGAGTTGGTCGCTCGACAGGGCCGCGCCCGGACAGTGGACGCTGGGCGTCGACACATACACGGCTTCGGTGCTCGCTCGCGCGCGGCTATCCTATCCAACACTCTAGGGCGAAGGTCGAAGCAGATCCTGCGGCGTGCCGTCGATGGATGAGGTCAAATCCGTGGTCGGAGAGCTGCCGTTTATCCCGGTAGAACGGGCGGAGGCAATGACGCAGCTGATCCAAGACAACGATGTCTGCGAAGCCCTTGAGCTTGCTGCTGTCACGGCGTGTCGACCTGCTTCATCGCGGCGGCGCTTGAGCCCCGGGCGGTGTGAGCGTTTGATGACATCAGTCCGTGAGGAGACGCTTGCGCTTGGGCGCCAGCAGGCGGACGACGTGCGCGCTCGCCCGGAAGATCACGTGCGCATCGGTCTCTGGCGGGACCCTCCGTGGCCCGACTCTGCACTACCGGTTGTCGATGCCACCCGCGAACGCAAACTCCACGAACTCCGACGGTTTGTAGACAAAGTAAAGCGCGATCGCGCTTGGCTGGACGCGAAGCTCCGGGATGGCAACTGACGCGGCGCCGGCACAGCCCGAATATCTGCAACGATACGGGCTGCGCATCGGTTTCGATACCGCCGTCTACGCGCTCGGGAACACCGCGTTCCTGTTCGCGTCGCTGCTCGCGCTGACGCTGTATACGCACTTTATGGCGCCGTCGCAGTACGGGGAGTTGTCGATCCTGTTCTTTGCTGCCGGTGCGCTCACGATCACGCTCAATCTAGTCCCGCTCGCCGGAATTCTGCGGTGGGTTTGGGTCGCTGGTGAGGCCGACTCAGGAGCTGTCGATGATCCGTCGCGCCAAGCCCCGGGTGGAACCAAGCGTAGAGCGCTAGGAACCGGGTGTTGGATGAGTCTCGCGATGACCGTGGCCGGGATGGCATGTCTGCTCCCTTTCACCACACAGTTCTCGCAGCTCTTGTTGGGCAATAGCCGCGACGGCGAGTTGGTGAGGCTGGCGATCTTCTCTGGGGCAGCGGGGTCATTCTTCCGTTTGACCAGCAACGTAGTCCGTATGAATCGCCGGCCGGTGGCGTTCTCGGTCCTCGTGGGCATTCGCCCGCTGATCGCGCTGGGCGTGGGCGTTCCTCTGGTCGCCAACGGGGATCTTGTCGGCGGTGCGCTTATCGGCACGATCGCGGGCTCATTGGGTGCGGGTATCGCGAGCGTTGTGATCTCGCGGCACAGTTATAGCCTTGAGTTCAATTGGATCGACATGAAGGGCATCACAGACCTGGGACTGAGGTACACGTTCGTGATTATCGGTCTGTACACGGTGCACAGCGCCGATCCGGTAGTGCTGTCGCGTTTCTCAAGCCACGCAGCGGTCGGCGTGTACCGAGTGGCTGCACGGCTCGGCGCGATCATGTCGTACCTGGTGTCCGCGTTCTTACAAGCATGGGCACCCCTGGAGCGCGGGGCACTGTTCCAGACCACCTATGAGATTCACGGCATGGCACGAGTCCATTCCCGCATGATCACTTACTTCGTGATCGTGGGCCTGACCACGGTGGTCGGATTGGGTCTGAGCGGCCCGGTCGTGGTTCACCTCGCCCCAGCTTCTTACCATGACGCGGCAGGCATGATCCCGTTTGCCACCTTCGCGTTCGTCGTGTACGGAGTGTTCGTGTTGCTTGCGCGAACGACGTACCACCAGCACCGCGATTTCGTGCACCAGTCCTCGGCCGCCATCGCCGCGATCGTGTTCATCGGATGTTCTGCCGTGCTGTGCCCGAGGTGGGGCGGGTACGGCGTGGCGATCTCGGCGTCGATCGGCATGTCGGTGGCGTGTCTCTGCTTCCGGCTGATCGTAAGGTCTGCTACGCATTACGCTCGCTTGGAGTGGCGCCAGATCGGTGGTGCCGGCGCGGTCGCATTCGCGTGTCTCGCTTTGGGTCTGCTCGCCCCTGTGGGACCAGGCATCTGGCGAGTGCTGCTGGGTGTCGTCGACTTCTTCGTCCTCTACCCGACAGCGCTGCTGATCACGCGCGTGGTCTCGCTGGAAGAGGGGCGGCGCCTATGGAACGTGACCCGCGGCATTACCGCGCAGCTGTTGGATCCGTTGCGCCCGGGACGCCACACGGCACACACGGCGAAGCTCTTGCGCACTCTGCCGGCAGACGACATCGCGCTTCTGCGCGCGCTGATCTCGGAGCGCATGGCTCCTGGCGCCGTGGCGCAGCAAGCCCACTTGCCAGTGTCGGCCGTGGAGGCACGAGCAGCTCGCGCTCTGCGGGCGTTGACGGGAGTCGATGCGCCGGCGCGTGACGACGCCGCGATCGGACATTGGCTGTTCAATGACAAGGGCTCCGCCGAGCAGGACATCATCATGTACTTCTTGGTCGCACACGGCATGGCGATCGAGACGCTGCATCGCGTGGAGCACGGCTACCATCGGTTGCGGGCAGTTCCAGCTGGCGCTTGGCCCGCGATCCCGCCGGCGACCCCGGTCGAGCCGACGTCGTCGCAGCTCCAAACGAGCATCGGCCTCGGAGGAGCGGCGTAGCCGCCAGCGCTGGGGCCGAGCGTGTGCCTGCCACGGATGGCCCGGCGAGTCGGCAGCAGCGATTGCATGCGCGACTAAAGGAGCTCAGCGGTGAGTTCGACGAGATTCACGCGCACCTCTCGCTACTGTCGTCCGGTGGTGGCGTCGGGGTGACCGACGTGGTCGATTCACCCCGCGTTTGCGCTAGGGGCGGCGACAACGCCGGGTGATCGCTCACGTGGGTCTGCTGGCGGCGATGTGGTGCTCGCGCCCGAGCTCGCTCCACCGTGCCTTGACACGCTCTAGCAGCGCGTCGACGCGTCGCTCGAATGTGTGTGCCCCGAGTACGAGCTCACGACCCTTCATCGCGAGCTCGCGCCTACCCTTTTGGTCTGCGAGCAGCAACTCAATTTGACCGGCCAGGTCCTCAGCGCTGTGGTAAACCGCGACTGTGTCGCCGAAGCGCTCCTGGAGGCCGTCGACCTGGTCGCTCAAGACGATCGCGCCGCTGGCCAAGGCATCGTAGATGCGGTTGGAGATGTAGCCGTGCTGGCGCATGTCGGGCCAGTGGTCGGCGAGCACGATCTTCGCCGATGAGTAGACCCTACGGAGCGCATCGTTGGCGATGAACTCGCCACGCACGAGGCTTTGGTCGATGAGCCCGTCCCAGTCGCCCCCCCACACTGCCACGTCGCGTTCGGTTGGCAGCAGCCAGTCGAGCGCCTGGCGTCTTACTCCACGCGAGTTGCCTACGAACACCAGGTCGTGGGCGACCGCGGGATCCGGGTCGGGCCAGAACCGGCGCGGGTCAGTGGCCTGCTCGAGCGCGAACACCGGCGTTCGCGTCTGTTCGGCGAGCACGGATGCGTGACTCGCGGACGCGGCAGCGATGAGGTCGTAGTCATCACACTCGCTGGCCGTGAGCTCGCCCGGGTGGCTGATGGCCCACAACACGTTCAGCTGGCCGGGCTTCGGGCGGTGGCGACTACGCCCGCGCAGCACGATCGACACGTCGTAGCACGAGCCCTCGGCGCCATTCCATTCCGCGAGAA
This sequence comes from Actinomycetota bacterium, assembly GCA_903970315.1. Classification (GTDB taxonomy): domain Bacteria; phylum Actinomycetota; class Thermoleophilia; order Solirubrobacterales; family Solirubrobacteraceae; genus Palsa-744. The sequence continues at coordinate 4,426 of CAJCIJ010000299.1, read as the reverse complement.
CCTGGATCGCGCAGCTGTGGCCGCGCCGGCGGAGCTCCTGTGCGACCGCCTGCGCGAAGTACAGGTCGCCCCAACGCGTCGCGCGCTCCCAGTCCGGTGCGCCGATGCGTATTACGAACGACAAGCTTTCGACGCTATCGTGCGCGAGCTCTAAAAGCCTCCGCGCGCGATGCTCGTAGGTATGGCCCGCGAGCACGGTGGCCCGGTAGCGCGCGACCAAGTCGAGCCGCCGGGACTCGTCGGTCAGCAGCTCGTCCAGCAGCCCGCGCAGATCCTCCATCCCCGACCACACCGGGAAGTCGTCGTCGAAAAGCTCTCGCGCACCCTGTGCGCAGTTGGTCACCACGAGCGCGCCGCACGCCAGCGCGTCGAACACGCGTGCGTTGATGGCACCGTATGGGAGCGTGGGCCCCGCGGTGTCATCGAGCACCACCCGCGCACGCGCGTATATGTCGGGCAGCTGCGCGTACGGCACCGGTCCGCACCAATGGTCGGCGACGGCCGACACGTCCTCCCAGCCCTTGCCGAAGATCCCCACGCGCTCGCCCGGGCGCGGCGCGAACGCCTTCTCGATTGCGCGCTCGACGCCCCATCGGTTGGCGGTGAGCACATAGTCGTAGGAGCGCGCCATGTTTAGCTGGCGAAAGCGGTTCGGGTTTGTGGCCAGCGCGAAAGGCACCGATGTCACGCCCACAGCGTGCTCGATCACCGAGGCCAATCCGGCAGAAGAGCAGAGGCAGCGATCCACCCTGCTCAACCACGGACGCTCGACCCAGCGATCGGCCCAGTTGCGCACCCACGCGAACACCGTCACGGCCGGGTGTATGCCCTGCAGGTCGAAATCGTCCATCAGCGTGACCAGTGCGTCGAGATCGCTCGGCACGGCGTGCTCGGCGGCCTGCTTCCGCGGCAGGTACGTCACGCGGATTCCGTGTGCCTCAAGCGCCTGTCCCAGCTCGTGTGCTGTGTACCCATCGCCCCAGCCCTCACTGTCGTCAAGTGAGGTCACCGTGATGCCTAGGTGCGCACGTTCCGTGGTCCAGTAGCCGTTTCCGGACAGCCGCGCGCTGCGCAACTCCCGGCGCAGTCGCGCCCCCCAGCGCTCGCAGAACAGCTCGCGGTTGACGCGGCGGTTCTCGGCGATCTCGACGCTTGCCCGCGACGCCTGGGTGGCAGACTCGCGGTGAAATGCGACGGCTCTGCCCACGCACACCACGTCGAGTCCGGCCGACAGCAGCCTCAGGCCCAGATCCACGTCCTCGGTCCCGAAACGGTAGCCGCGGCCAAAGCCGCCGACACGCTCAAACACGGGGCGCTGGATCGCCATGCACGCGGCCGTGACGGCGGGGCATCGCAGGGACTCGGACAGCGACTCACCGAACAGCTCCTCGCCGTCGCCGTCGTTGTACGCGCGCGGAAGGTGGTCGTCGATGCGAAACCGGATGCCGCGATGCTGGAGGATCCAGCCGCTCGCAGTTACCGCGTGGTCGTGTGCAACGTGCAGCAGTGTGGCGCCCGCCGCGCCGATCCCGTCTGCGCGGGCGGTCGCCACGAGCTCCTTTAGCCAGGCCCTCTCAAACGGCTCGATGTCGTCGTTGAGGAACAGCAAGATCTCACCGCTAGCGCTGCCCGCCGCCGCGTTGTTGGCCTCCGCGAACGTGAGATGGTGTTCGAGGCGGAGAACGGTTGCAGACGCCAGTCCACTGTCCTGGACTGTCGTCGACAGCGGCCTCTCGGATGCGTTGTCAACGACGATTACGTCGAGTGCCGGATAATCGGTGTGCATTCGCAGGCCCTCGAGCAGCCGCTGCACCCGCGCGTGGCCGTCGCGCGAGAGGATCACGGCGGTGACGGTGGGCCACGGATCCAGCGTGGGGGGATCACCGAAGTGCCCCCGCAGCTCCCGCGCGAGCTGCTCACGGCGCGACTGCTGCTCGGCGCGGCTGACCGCGTCAGCGCTGTATGCGCGCGGCGCGCGCTCGCTGACAGGCCCAGCCGGCTCCGCGGACACCGGCAATCCGGGGTTGGAACGCCTGATCTGGTCGACACGTTCGAGCGCGCGCTCGACGGCCCCGGTTGTGACCATCCTTCGGCGTCGGATGCGCCAAACGAGCGTGGTCAGCCCGTGACCCCAGCGCCACGCGCGCGAGCTGGCGATACGCTCGATGTCACGCTCGACTTGGTCTATGCCGACGGCCAACGACGAAACAGTTCGCTCGAGTTCACGAATCCGCTCGCTCGCGGACCCGGACCCGAGGTCGCCGGCAGCCGTGACCGGTGGCGTCGGCTTGCGGCGCACCGGACCAGAGGCAGATGGGTTCTGCGCGCCTCCCGTCGGGTCACCTTCACCGGCACGTGCGTCTCTTGCCCGATCACGGCGCATTCGTCGGGGCTATCGTAGCGGTGGGTGCGCTTCAGTCATCACCGCTACTGGGCGACCGTTAGCGTTCCGATCGGTGCTGATCATTAACGCCGATGACATGGGAGCCAGTCCGTCGACGACTGAGGCCGTGGCCGAGTGCTTTGCGGCAGGGGCGATCACCTCCACGTCGGCGATGGTGTGGATGCCCGACAGCGAACACGCGGCGCAGCTCGCACTCGCGAGCGGTCTGTCTGTAGGGATGCACCTCAACTTCACTCTGCCTTTCGCTGGGGGCGACGTGCCGGAGGAGGCGCGCGCCCGGCAGCTGTGCCTGACGGCGATCTTCGGGGCTCACGGGGGGGCCGATGACAACGGCGGCGCTCCCCCCGCCCAGCTGGTTGCCTCGGCGCTAGCTGATCAGCTCGAACAATTCCGCGAACTCTTCGGCGAGCCGACGCACCTCGACGGCCACCACCACATTCACGTCCATCCCGCGGTGCTCGGACAGCTGCCGCGCAATCTCGCTATCAGGCCGCCGTTGACGACTGCGGGCAGGCGGACATTTGGGCAGCGCTGGCTGATGCGGCGGTTCCGCCGCCCCGACGCGTGTATCCCGCTCGAGCGTGTGCACCCGGCGCTCGGCGGCGCAGGCCTGGGCATCCTGGAGCAGGCGCGCACCCGCACCCTCGAGGTAATGGTGCATCCGGTACTGCAACGGGAGCGCGACGCGCTCCTTGGGAGCGGATGGCTCGAGGCGTTAGCGACGATGCCGCTCGGGTCCTACCGCGACCTGTAGCGCCGCTGTTCTCTGTCGAAGAAGAGCGCCGCCCGTAGAGTGTGCCCACGCGCGGCATGCCCGAGCTGTGCGCGTCGCTCCGGTGGCTGGTGGAGCATCGCGCGCAGCGCCCTCACAAACGCGACTGTCTCCCCCGGCTCGACCAACTCACCCGGCCGCTGGCCTTCGTGCAAGCACGTGCTGGTAGGAGGCCACCCAGCGGTCGAACGCCTTGACCGTGCGTTGCGTCACGGCGCGGATGTCGAGCACGTCGAAGCCGAAGCGGACAAGCTCGGCGCGCTGGGCCGGTGCGCTCAACAGCCGCACATGCGAACGATGGCGACCGATCACGCGGGAGCTGGCCTGCGCGGCGCGCGGCGGAAGGCGATTGAGACCCGGAAGACCGGTGAACGGGTCAAGCACCGCGGTGCCGTTTGGGTTGCGCACAACAGCCGGGCGCCCGGGCGCAGCACGCGGCGAACGTGAACGACGCCAATCAGGCGCTCGGGTCGCGGCACCACGTAGCAGAGCGAATTGTTGAGCACCACCAGCTCGATGCATCGATCGGGCAGCGGCAGCTCCTGAAGGGAAGCCTGGATCCAACGCACCGGGAGCCCGAACTCGCGCGCCACACGCTGTCCGACCGCGAGCCGCTGGGCGCTGATGTCGATTGCGGCGATCTCGGCCCCCAGATACGCCCAGGTAAACCGCCAGCGAGCCGAACCCGCACCCGACATCGAGCAATCTGAGGCCGTCGAGGTCGAGCTCTGGTTCGTGGCGTGCCAGCAGGACCAGCAGCGAGTTCGCCCGCCGGGCCGCAAGTCCTGAGTTGGTCTCGAGCGTCAGAAATCCCGGCACGCCCTTGAGCTCGGCACCGCTGCTCCGGTAGTCGGCGAGCACCGCCTCGCGTAGTGAGTCGGCGACAGGCTCAAAGCCCGCGGCGGCCTGCTCAATCGTGGCCAGCCTCGTCATCAGGGTGTTCCACGCACCACGCAGCGTTGCCGCTCATGGTGGATAGAGGCGAACCCTCTTCGCAACACCTCGCTTGTCCAAGAGCCGTCGATAGCCATCAGGTGACCTGGTTCTACGCTCCAACTCGCTCCTGGGCACCCTTCCTTGCACACGTCGCTCTGCTGGGCGAGGTTCCAAGGAGCGATGATCGCGCCCGTATGCGCGCCCGTATGCGCGCGCGCCTGAGTGAACCTCCGGATGCGACCAACGTCGGACGCTGGCGCACCGAGATGACCACCGACCAGCAGTGGCGGTTCACAGCGATCGCTGGAGACCTG
>CAJCIJ010000298.1 GCA_903970315.1 Actinomycetota bacterium | reverse complement strand
GAGCCCGCAGCTGTCCGCGACCTGATCCTCGCGTTGTGACGCGGACGGCGGCGCGCGGGCGGACTATCGGCCGTGCAGTTGCCCTGGCCTGACAAGCCCCGGCCGACGATGCACATCGTGCCGCATCTCCATCAAAAAAGCCCCGATTTCCGGGGGCTTTTTCGAAGCGGCTGAAGGGGCTCGAACCCTCGACCTTCTGCATGGAAACACCGCCTGATGTGCAGGCAAAACGTGAAAAGCGCCCTGCTGGCGGGCGATTTCCGGGATTGGCCCCGGAGCCAGATCGGGCTCCAACTCCCCGCAATTTGCAGACGTTTGAGACCGATTCCTGGCAGCTGTGCCAATTGGATCTGGGCCGCTGCTTGCGGGATGAGGTCCCTTGGCAGGGCCTATCGCATGCCGATTGCGCCGCGCCACGGCACGTCGGGATGAGCGGCCCTCAGGTCCTCAGAGAGTCCCGCTGCGGCCTCGCCGAGGATCTCGATCCAGCGCTGCGAAGCCGCAAGGAGCACGGGGTCCTCATCGAGCGAGCCGGCGCGGCTTGCAACATGCTCGCGCAACTGCGAGCACATGTCGAGGATGTCTTCGAGCCGCTCGCGGTCGGTCCTCACAGTGGCACCGCCTCAGCTATGACCCGTGGCCGCAGGCGCTCTCGCAAGCCGTTCTCAGTGACGACATCGACCTCGTGGTCGAGAAGGTCGGTGAGATCCATGAGCAGCGCTCCGAGATCCAACAGACTCCGGCCATGTTCCAGGTCTACGAGCAAGTCCACGTCGCTGCCTGGATGCGTGTCGCCGTGGAGCACGGATCCGAACACTCTGACGTTGGTGGCGCCGTGACGAAGCGCTACGTCGAGAATCGCCGCGCGCCGCTGGCGCAGCTGCGCAAGGGTGAGCGGCTGGAGTGCGGGCGTTGAGCTCATGGGCGCCGCTCATGGTTGCACGACGCGAGGTCGCTGGGGTGCGCAGCAAAACTTGATCGCCGGTGAAACTAGAGTCGGCGAGCGCGTCCGCGGGCGTCGTCGCCCAACGCCAGCAATCCGAGTCCGCGAAAGTCGGACGATAGCGCTCATCGTGGCCTCCACCCATCAAAAAAACCCCGGTTTCCGGGGCTTTTTCAAAGCGGCTGAAGGGGCTCGAACCCTCGACCTTCTGCATGGCAAGCAGACGCTCTTCCAACTGAGCTACAGCCGCACGAGGCGCCAATTATAGACCTGGCCCCTCGCCTTGTCCCGGGCCTCTGCTGCCAGGCCCCATCGCGGCGACCAGATAGCGTCCGCCGTCGGCTCGGACGATGCGCCCCTCCAGCTCCAACTCCATCAGCGCTACAGCGGCTTGGGAGTAATCCACCCCCCGCTCGAGGAGACCCTCCAACGTGTCCGCGCCTCGCGCCACCAGGGACATCACGCCTGCGTGGAGCCGCCCCTCGGGACCGCCCGCCGGCGGTGTCCCCGAGCTCGGCCGCCGGGTCGAGACCTGGGCTGCGGTCGAGCGTCGCTGTGAGGTGCCGCCAACCCCCACGCCGTAGAGCAGGTCCAACACGTCCTGGGCCGACTCCACCAGATGTGCACCGCTGTTGAGCAGATCATGGCTCCCTCGCGATGCCGGCGATGTCACCCGCCCGGGTACCGCCGCGACCTTGCGCCCAATCGCCTGCGCGAACCGCGGCAGCATCAAATCGCCCGGCCGGTCTTCAGCCTCGACCACCACGACCACTGACGCCAGACCCGCGATAATCCTGTTGCGCGCGGCGTAGGACCAGCGACGCGGCCTTGCGCCGGCAGGCCGCTCCGAGACCAGGCACGCCCTGGCCACGACGGCGTCGTAGAGGGCGCGCCTGTCAGCGGGTGAGCACACGTCGACTCCCCCCGCCATCACGCTCAGCGCGGTGCCAGCTGCGTTCAGTGCCCCCGCCAGCGCGGCCGCGGCAATCCCTTCGGCGAGGCCGCTGATAACCGGGACTCCTGCGGACGCCAGTTCCGCGGCCAGACTCTGGGCGACGTCGAGTCCGTAGGCGGTAGCGCGCCGCGTCCCAACCAGTGCCACCGCCGGCTCCGCCGCCAGTCGCGCAAGATGCCCGCTGTCACCCGCTACGTGGAGGACCGCGGGCGGTGCCCACCGCTCCGGAGCGTCCGCGCCCTGCGGATAGAGCGAGTCGTGCCGGCAGATCGCGAGCCCGCGCGCGGTTTCCTGCATAGCACCGTTGGCCACTTGGGCGTTGGACCCGCCCAACGAGCCCTCGCGAGGCGCCTCGCGTTTCGACGGCACTCCGTCCTTGATCCCGAGTGCCGCCAACAGCTCGTGGTCTGCCAACTGGAGCAGGGCAGCCACCCGCTCGGTGTCGCAGTGGCGGACATCCAGGCGCACGCCCAACGCCTCCACCAGCCGGCTGCGCGCTCGACACGGCTCGCATACCCGCGGACTCTTCATGCCGCTCTGGCCGCGTCGAGGCCGAGCTCCGGCCGGAACGCCAGCGCCGTGGCCACATGCTCAGCACGCACCTGCTCGCTGCCCGCGAGGTCCGCCGCGGTACGGGCTACGCGCATTGCCCGATGGACGCCCCGGGCGCTCAGCAACCCTCTTTCCTGGGCGGAGCGCAGCATGGCTTCGCCCCGACCATCCAGCTTGGCGTGGCGGTGCAACAGCGCCACGTCCAACAGTGCATTGGCTGAGACCCCGTGGCTGGCGTACCGCGCGAGCTGGCGGTCGCGCGCCAGCCGCACCGACTCGCGGGCACGCGCTGAAGTAGTCACCGGCCCCGGGGCGTCTCCGCGCATGAGTCGTGCACTGTCAGGTAGCGCCGCAAAGGCGCGGCCAGGCTCCACATGGACCACCAGGTCGATCCGGTCCAGGAGCGGTCCGCTGAGCTTGCGGCGGTAGCGCGCAAGGTCTGCCTCGCTGCACCGG
>CAJCIJ010000297.1 GCA_903970315.1 Actinomycetota bacterium | reverse complement strand
CGGCGCCGGATGCCGCGTGAGCGCCGCTCGCTGACGCACAAGTTCTCGATCGGCGGCCATGAGGGGTACATAACGGCCGGCATGTACGAGGACGGCACGGTGGGCGAGATCTTCCTCACCGACATCGGCAAGGAGGGGTCGACGCTGCGGGGGATGATGAACGCCTTCGCCACGGCGATCTCGATCTCGCTGCAGTACGGCGTGCCCCTGGAGACACTGGTACGCAAGTTCAGCTACATGCGCTTTGAGCCCGAGGGCATCACGGGCAACCCCGAGATCCCCTTCGGCAAGTCGCTGCCGGACTACATCATGCGGTGGCTGGCGTCGCGCTTCTTGGATACCGACACCCAGGAGGAGTTGGGCATCCTCACGGCAGAGGTTCGCGCGCGCAAGTCCGCCGAAGAGGCCACTCAGGCTGTGATGTCCTCGGATACGGCCGGCCCTGCGGCGGCCAAGGCGAGCGGCGATTCGGCCGGCTCAAATGGCCACACCAACGGGGGGGGCAACGGGACGACGGCCGGCAACGGCGCTGCGACCAAGGCCTCGGCCGGGGATGGCGGCGCGCGCCTGCCGGCGGCAAGCGCGATGACCGAGACTCCGCCGGTTGTGCCCGCGCGGATGCAGGGCCTTGACCTTGGCCCGGCTTGTGGTCAGTGCGGGGGGATGATGCAGCGGACGGGGTCCTGTTACACGTGTCCTTCCTGCGGCAACAACACCGGCTGCGGCTGAGGGCCGATTATCGGCGCATAGCTGCGTCCTCGGTCGCTTGTGTGCAGAGCACACGGCGCTCCCTGCGTCCTTGCTCTGCTTGATTCTCGGCCCTCAGGGCGTGGTCGGGGTATAGCTGGGTTCTCAGTCGCTTTCTGCCGGTCTACTTGACGGTCTTGGTGGCGGTGGTCACGCCGCTGCCGGTGAACTCGACCTTCAGTCCCTTCCTGCCAGCGGCATGGAGCAGCTTCTGACCCGCGCTGTCGAGGTGCACCTCGACGGTCTTTGAGGCGTTGGCGACAATCAGCAGCGCGGCGGTGCCGATCACGACGGTGTGGACGGTGGTCTTCTTGTGCTTGCCGTGGCCGCGCACCGTGACGTGGACCAGCAGTTCGAGCTTGCCCACGCAGGCGGTCTGGCCTGTGCACTTCAGCGTCACCGATGCCTCGGATCCCTTTACGCTGACCCCCGTGACCCCTGCCACACCCGGCGTGGGCTTGGCGATCGCCAGGGCAGTGCTGGTGGCAGCGGTGGACCCTGCGCCGTCGGTAGCGGTCACCGTGCACGACAGGCTGGTGCCCTCGTCGGCAATCGCCACCGTGTACGTCGTCCCGGTCTGGCCCGCGATGGCCGTGCCGTTGCGCAACCACTGGTAGGTGAACGAGGTGGGAAGGTTGCCCCAACTGCCCTGGCTGCACATGAGCGTGCTGCCAACGGTGGCCGTGCCGGTGACCGCGGGGGCGGCATTGCTCAGGGGCTTTTCGTGGCCGCGTTCCACAAGTGCGATGTTGACTCCACTTGTCGTGGCCGGCTGCGTGACGGACACCAACCCCTGGTAGTACTGCTCGACCCATTGCCGCGTGCAGGTGGTTTCGCCATGCGATTCGACGCACACGTTGCCGTCGAACTCCAGTTCGTAGGTGCCAGTGGGCAGTCCGATGTCCGTGTATTCGCCGGCCGCGTTGGTGACGACACATGCTTCCTCCTCACCGACACCGATGGCATATGCGCAGACGACGGTCCCCGCGATCGGCTTGCCCGTGGCGGCGCTGGTCACCTTGCCGGCGATCGCGCCACCGGTTTGCAGGGCCGCGTTGATGGACGACGTGGTCTCGTCTTCTTCCACGGTGACCAGCCGCGCGGCTTCGTAGACTGGCGCCGCGTCCCAGTACTGCGAGAGATACGGCGTACTGCAGGCTTCCAGGGCGCACTTGTAGGGCGGTTCGAAGTACACCCTGTACGAGGAACCTGGTGCAAGGTCGGTGATCTCGTATTCGCCGTGGCCTGCGGTGTGTTCGCAGCCGAAGCCGGGGCCGTCGGCGCATACATCTACGTCTTCGACGGGCACGCCACCGGCGGTGACGACGCCGCGGATGGAGCCGAATTCGCTCAGCGACAAGACGACATTGTCGGTGGTTTCGCCGGCTTTGACCACGATTTCGTAGGCATACGCGTTCACCAGGCCGGCATGGCTGGCGGAGACCTCGTATTTTTCACCGGTCGCGCCATTGGATTCCAGCCCTTCGATTTTGAATTCACCGGATCCATCGGTGGCCACGCAGGCGCTCGTGTTCCTGGCGGACAGGTACGGTGAGGCGCAGACCCGCGCCCCTCCCACCGGGTCGCCGGTGTGCTGGTTGGTGATCACTCCGGAGATGGCGCCGGTGTCCACGATGGCCCAGGAGGTGGCGGGAACCGCCATGACACCCAGGGCTGTCAGCGCGATAACCGCGGGAGCGCGGTGGAGTGTGCTTGGTCCTAGTTGCATGTGATCTCCTCCTCTGGTGACTCTCGTGACGGTGTCGGTCGCCGAGACGCCTGTGATGGCTGCGCTAGCGGTTGCCGCGCACAACGGTGCTGGTCGGCCACTCCTGAAAGTGCGCCCGAATCATATGGCGGATGCGGCGCCGCCGCGTAACTGGCTCGGTACCAGGCGTCCATGCGCGCGCACAAAAGCCGACGGACCGCTGCGGGGGGTCAGCGGTCCGTCGGTGGGAGGGATGGTCTTCGGTGGTGCGGTGGGGTCTGCTTGGGCGCCTAGTCGACGTGGACTAGGCGCGAGAGCAGATGCGTGATTGCATCCAGCAGGTGTGTCATGGTCACTCCTTCATGGTGGGGTGTAACTGTGGGATCCAGGATCGGTGGTGCGCGTGTGCCTGGCCTCCGAAGACCCTCAGAGATCCCTGAGAGCGAAGGCGGCGGATACCCAGCAGGTCTTCGCGGGCTGTCGCCAGGATGTCCACGCGCGAGTCGGGGTCATCGACCCAGTGGACGGGAACCTCGTGGATGGCGAACCGGTTGCGCTGTGCGACGTACAGCAGCTCGGTGTCAAAGAACCAGCGGTCGTCGGCCACGCTGGGCAGCAGGCCCTGGACCACCTCGCGCCGCCCGGCCTTGAAGCCGCACTGGGCGTCTGAGAAGCCGACGCCCAGGGTTGCACGCAACAGCATGTTGTAGGCGCGCGAGATCAACTCGCGCTTGGGCCCGCGGCTGACTTCTGCGCCGGGCGCCAGCCGCGACCCGATCGCAATGTCGCCGCTGCCGGTAAGCAGGGGCGCCAGCAGGTCTGGAAGCGCGCGCAGGTCCGTGGAGAGGTCGACGTCCATGTAGGCGACCACGCGCGCTTCGCTGCGGCTCCAGGCGGTCCGCAGGGCAAGTCCGCGGCCCTTTCGGTCCAGGTGCACGACGCGCACGCCATCGAGCTCAAGCGCCAAGGATCGGGCGATTGCGAGCGTGTCGTCGGTCGATGCGTTGTCGGCGATCGTGATCGCCCACGTGAAGTCGCACTGGCACGTCAGGAACTCGTGCAATCGGCGCACGTTGTCGGCGAGCACTCGCTGCTCGTTGTAGACGGGGATGA
>CAJCIJ010000296.1 GCA_903970315.1 Actinomycetota bacterium | reverse complement strand
TGGGGGACGCCGCGCAGGGATCCAAGCCAGTCGCGCAGCGGCTTGGACGTCGGCAGATCGCCGATGCGCACCACCAGGTCCGGGATCATCTCCGGCTCCTGCGCGAGCCCCGGGCCGGCGCGCAGGATCGCGTCGTAGTGGGCGATCGCGGCAGGCCCGCGACGCGCCCCTGACAGCGGATCGGCCAGCAGCGGCCACGCCCGCGACGCACAGAAGGCCGCAGCCGCCGCGCCGGCCGCCGCGTGCGCCCCGCCCTGCGCCGACAGCGCGACCGGGCCGCGCTCGTAGCGACCCGCGACAACGACGCCGCGCCGCGCCGCGCTCAACGCGCGGTCAAGCACCTTGCGGGCGTCTGCACCATCCTGGGAGCCAAGCGGGCGCCTCAGGTAGGGCTCGCCCGCCGCCCGTCCCGTCGGATCTGCGGGGGCAGGGCCGTCGGGGATCAGCGGCTCGCGCAGCGGAAAGTTCAGGTGCACCGGTCCAGGGCGGCCCTCGAGCGCGCGCCAGTAAGCCCGGCACGCAAGCGTGCGGATCCAGCGCAGCTGGGACTCCAGCGCCGCCGACGGCGCCGCGTCAGCCGCGACTGAACCAGCGCCCGTCGGGCCACCGGACGTCGGCGCGGCCGCATCGCCGGCGACGGCTGAGTCGATGGGGTCCGCCGGATCGGTGGCCGCGGGGGCCACCTCGAAGAACCACTTGACGGCGTCGCCGTAGAGCTTGAGCTGGTCGATTGTCTGGCCGGCGCCGGACTCGCGCAGCTCCGCCGGCCGATCGGCGGTCAACAGCAGCAGTGGCACCCCGGCCTGGTGGGCCTCGATCACCGCCGGGGCCAACTCGGCAGCGGCTGTCCCCGACGTGCACGTGACCGCAACCGGGACCCCCGAGGCCTTGGCAAGCCCCAGCGCGAAGAAGCCTGCGCAGCGCTCGTCGATGTGCGAATAGCACGTCAGCCGATCCTCGCCCGTGAGCGCCAGCACCAGCGGCGCGTTACGCGAGCCCGGTGATGTACACGCCGCGCGAACGCCGCAGCGGCCAAGCTCGTTGGCGAAGGCCCGCAGCAGCGCGTGGGTGTCCGTCGAGCGGCTCACTGTCCAGAAGCTATCGTTGACGGCCGCCTTGGGTGCCCCCGCTGAAACCGTCCTGCTGTTGCACGGCTTCGCGGGGACCGGACGCACCTGGGACGTCGTTGCCCGCAAGCTCAGCGGCCGTGGGCTTGCCGTGCTCACCCCAGACCTGCCCGGCCACGGCGACAACGCGGCCCACGTTGGACCGATCACCTTCCAGACCACAGTTGAGTGGCTGCTGGCGCAGGCGCCGGCGCAGTTTCTGCTTTGCGGGTACTCGATGGGTGGGCGGATCGCACTGCATCTGGCGCTCGCCGCACCCGATCGTGTCAGCAGGCTGGTGCTGGTGTCGACCACGGCCGGGATCGCTGACCCCGCCGATCGCGCGCAGCGGCTTGCCGAGGACCGAGCGCTCGCCGACCGGCTGTGCGACGGCGACTTCGAGGAGTTCGTCGCCTCCTGGCGCACGCGGGATGCCTTCGCAGGCGACTCCGCCGCTGCGCGCGATGCCGCGGCAAGCGAACAGCGCCGCAACCGGCCCGAGTCGCTCGCCGAGGCGCTGCGCGGGCTCGGAACCGGCTCCATGGAGCCGCTGTGGGGCCGTCTCGGAGAACTCCAGATGCCCGTCACCGTGGTCGCCGGAGATCGCGACGCCAGGTTCCTGGCCTACGGGCGGCGGCTTGCAGACGGCCTGCCACTGGGGCAGCTGGTCACGATGCCCGGCGGCCACGGACTGGTGTGGGAACAGCCGGACCTGATTGCCGCCGTGCTGGCGCCGACCGGTTGACAATCAGCGCGGCGCAGCGTCCAAAAAGAACAGCTCGGCCGCAACCCCCGGCGTCGTCTGGTTGGCGCTCAGGAACGCCGTCACGTGCCGGTGGGTCAGGCGCTCGATCGCTGCTGTGAACTCGTCCTGGGTGTCCAGCTGAAAACCCACGCGGCCGTCGATGACCTCGCCGCCGGCGCCCGCGGCGATCAGCACGTCCTCTTGGCGGGTGAGGATGCTCTCAAGCACGCACACCACGACGTTGTCGTTGATGAACGTGCGTGCCGTTGTGCGGTGGTGCCCGTAGACCGTCGCGTAGAGGTCAGAGATCGCCGAGGAAATCGCCTCGGTCAGTTGCGCGTTAGACGCCGTCGGTGGCAACGCGCCGGCTCCCTCGATGGTCCACTATCCGTGCCAGGAGCACGCTGATCTCAAACAGCAGGTAGAGCGGGACGGTCTCAAGCAGCAGCGTGATCGCGTCTCCCGGCAGGACCGCTGCGACCGCGCCGCACGCCAGGATCGCGTAGCGGCGGTTGTGACGCAGCTGTTTGGTGGTCACAATCCCTGCGCGCGTGGCCGCAAGGATTGCCACGGGCACCTGGAAGATGAGGCCCATCGCCAGCAGGATGACCGCCGCGAAGTGGTAGTACTGGCTGGCCTGGACGAGCACGTTGAACTCGCCGCTGTTGAAGTTCTGAAAGAAGCGCACCGCGGCCGGCAGGACAACGAAGTACCCAAACATCACGCCGGTGATGAACAGCAACGGGATCGCCAGCATCAGCGGCATCGCCACGCGTTTTTGATCGGGACTGAAAGCCGGCAGCAGGAAGCCGTAGACCTCATAAAGCAAGACCGGCAGCGACAGGATCAGCGCAAAGATCAGCGCCACGCCAAGCGTGGTGCTGAACGGCTCACCTATGCCCAGCGTCACGGGTTTGTTGCCCTGCGGGCCTGCCGAAAGCCGCTGTATAGCCGTGCGCAGGCGCGGCGTCACCGGCGCCAGCGCCGCCTTGGTGGCTGCCGACGCGCCACTTCCGGGCCGCTCCAGGGCCGCGACGACCACCCCGAGCTGGACCGCCACTGAGCGGGCACTCTGTTGCACGGTGTACGTCGCGCCAAGGGGACCGTTGCCCGCCTTGACCTGCTTTTGGGTCTCGTGCGCAAGCGGCCGGTTGATGATCTTCAACAGCTCATGGTTCTGCCACATGCACATCCCGAAGGCGACGCCGACGACAGCCAACGAGACGATCAGCCGCCAGCGAAGCTCCTCCAGATGGTCGACCACGCTGAGGCGGTCTTCATGCCCAATCCTGCCCACTGCCACGGCCATGATCTCTCCAATGTTCCAGTCGTCAGATTCAGCGCGTCTCTCGCGCTCCTACGCCGCCCGGCCGGGCCCTAGGCGACCAGGGTCTCCGGCTGCGGCTCTGCGGCTACGGCGGGCTGCGGCGATGCTCCTGGGACCGGAGGCTGCGTCGCGGCGGTACTGGGCTGCGGCGATGCGATCGGCGGCACGATGACCCCCGGGGCCACCGGGACCGCAGCGACGCCCACGGCCAGTGTCGGCTGCGCCACCGGCATCGGCTGCGCAACGGGCTGGGTCGCCGGCTCGGTAGCAGCCGGCGCCGTCTGGGTCAGCGGATCGGTGATCTCGCCGGTGAGCGCGTCCTTGAAGCCGCGCATCCCGTGGCCCAGGGAACGGCCCATCTCGGGTAGGCGCTTTGCTCCGAACACGAGCAACAGCAGGATTAGAAGAAATGCGATGTGGATTGGATTGTCGAGGCCCATTGCCTATCAACTCCTGGATTAGCGGTTGCCATCTGTGTGCAGATGGGCTGTTGGATGTCACTACGCGCCCGGCGGGCGCTCAGATCAAAATCGCCCCACCGCGAACCCCACGCCATCACGGAGTGGGGCGGGGCGATGTGACGGCTAGCTGACGATGAATCCCGTCGCCTTCACGGCAGCCAAGACCTTGGCGGCGGTGTAGGGCGTGTCAAAGGGCCCGTTGGGGGCGATGTCTTCACCGGCCGGTTCATTGAGCAGCCCGATAACGCTTGCGTGGCGGGCCTCGATGGTGAGGATCGAGACCGCTGCGGCCACATAGGCCGGGGTCTTGATGTTCAGCGCCTGGCCCGAGTAGGCGTGCACGCCGGTGTTCTCCAGCACGTATGCCGTCTTCATGAAGGATTCCGGGCTGGTGTTTGCGCCCTTGAAGTCGAACTTGGGTTGCTTGGCGGCTTTTGAGCCAAGTGCCTTCTTCAGGAAGGCAACGTGGGCATTCTCGTCCTTGGTG
>CAJCIJ010000295.1 GCA_903970315.1 Actinomycetota bacterium | reverse complement strand
CAAGGAGGCGTGTTCGCCGCCATGAAGGCCACGATCGACGCCGGCGGTTCGGTCAAGCCGCTGACCGACGGCGCCAAGGGGCTTTCGAGCTGGGGCCACGTGATCCCCACGATGTTCCCCGTCGGCACCGAGACCGGGCGCAACACCAAGGCGAAGGCGGAGATCTGGTCGGACCGTGCTGGCTTCGAGAAATCTGTCGCCGATTTCAACCAGGCGACCGAGAAGCTCGTGAGCCTAGCTGAGGCCGACGACAAGGCCGGGTTCGCCGCTCAGTACAAGGTCGTGGGCGGAACCTGCGGCGCTTGCCATCGCGGGTATCGCGAGAAAAGCAGCTAAAGCATCATCGGACGGTTCGAGTACGCACAAGGTTTGCTGCGCTACACTCGCGATGACGAAGCCAGCGTGGCGACCTAACGAGATCCGGTCGCGCGCTAAATCCGGGTTACCACGACCCAGACCACGCAGGCCGACAACACGACGAGCAGCAGCGCCAGCACGGAGGACGCCATCCGTGGCTGGCGCGTGGCGCCGGGCAGGCGTTTGCGACCGGTGATCATGGGACGCACCAGGTCGTGTTTCTTGATCACCGCGTAGGCGATCACGGCCAGCACGTGCAGGACGATCAGCGCCAGGATCACGTTGAAGTTGAAGGAGTGCACCGCCGTGATTTTCTCGGCCGTGTCCTCGCTGACGAGATGGGCGAGCGGACCTTGGGGCACGTGATCGTCGGCGTCGTAGGTGAACAGCCCCGTGCCGACCTGCACGCCGAGATCGGCCAGCAATACCAGGACCATCCAGCCGCCAGCGGCATTGTGCCCCACTTGGTCGTCCGGTTCGCGCCGGGTGAAGTGGGCGAGGTGGCGCAGGCCTTCCACCGGGCTGCGGAGGAATTGGCTGAACCGGGACGTCTCACTGCCGATGAAGCCCCAGACGAGGCGGAACAGCAGCAGGCTCAGCAGCGTGTAGCCGGACAGCAGGTGCCAGGTGATATCGGTCAGGTTGCGCGTGAAGTAGCTGGTGGCGATCAGCACCACCACGGCCCAGTGGAACAGCCGCGTGGGCGCATCCCACACCCTCATCGAGAGGCGCAGCACCGTCTGCCGCGCCCGTGGCCGCCGAACCCCGCTCATACCACGCTCCCTTTGTCGCTATCTGTCCTTGTGCCGCTGAGCGCCGCGAACCGCTAGCTTGCTGCGCTCCCGCCACACCTAGTGTTGCAGGCTTGTCTCACTGCAGTTACCAATAGCTACAGATGTCCACGTCAAGCCCCCCGTCGACGATGCGAGTGTCCGCGGTCGCGATCGCCGCGTTGCTCATGGTCGGCTTGGGAGTGGGGCTAGGCGTGTTGTCGTATCGCCAAACCACTGCGGTTCCGGCGCCCGGCGTGGCGACGGCATCGATCCCGTCCAACACGGTTTCTGTTCCCCCGGTGAGCGCTCCTCAAGGGGCGGCTCCTCCTACACCGCCGTCCGTACAGGCCGCCGTAGCCCCTGCAGCCCCTGCCCCTGGGCCGGCTTTCGACATCGTTCGCGTCACACCCGATGGCGGCGCCGTGTTGGCCGGCCGGGCCGATCCGGGGGCCACGGTCACCGTCCAGGAAAACGGAAAGACGGTGGGCCAAACCCGGGCAGACAGCCGCGGCACCTGGGTCCTGACCCCGACGGTCAAGCTGCAACCGGGCGCGGGCGAGCTCACCTTGTCCGCCCAAGGCCCCACCGGGCCGGCGCAGGCGGGAGTGGCACCCGTGCTGGTCCTAACACCTGCACCGGCCGCGCCGAACACACCGGCACTGGCGTTGCTCACCCCTCCTTCCGCACCCTCCGTGGTGCTGCAAGCCCCGGCGTCATCCACGCCTTCCGCGCCGGGCCAGAAGCTTGGCCTCGGTGCCGTGGACTACGACGATCACGGCGCCATCCGGTTCAGCGGCTCGGCCCCGCCGGACGCCCCGGTGCGCGCCTATGTGGACAATGCGCCAGTCGGCGATACCAAGGCCGGTGCGGACGGCCGCTGGGTCATGTCGCCGCCGGAGGAGGTCCAGCCCGGCGTGCATACGTTGCGGCTCGACCAGCTTGGCAGCCAAGGCCGGGTGACGGCGCGGGTGGAACTGCCTTTCCAACGCGAGGCGCTGGCTTTGGCGCAGGTGGCGAACGGGCAAGTCGTGGTGCAGCCGGGTCAGAACCTGTGGCGGCTAGCCCGGCGCGCGTATGGGTCGGGTATTCGCTACACCATCATCTTCATAGCGAACCGCGACCAGATCCGGGACGCCAAGCTGATCTATCCCGGCCAAGTGTTCGCGATGCCGGATGCCGGCAAACCCTCGGCCGACCCCGCGGTCGTGTCACACTAACTTGCCCGGTGGGGTCCTTAGGGCCATATCCCGCGGCTAATTTGCACGACACGCCCCATGACCCTTTCGCAAACTCTCCGGGTTGTTTTTGCCCGCCCCCACCGCGCCGGTTGGCCGTTCATTGCGGCTGGCGTCGTCCTGACGTTGGTCGGCTTGGTGTTCACCCGCTGGCTGTTCTGGCCGGCGTTGGTGTTCACCCTGTTCAGCCTGTACTTCTTCCGGGACCCCGAGCGCACTGCACCCCGCCGGCCCGGCGCCG
>CAJCIJ010000294.1 GCA_903970315.1 Actinomycetota bacterium | reverse complement strand
CTGCCGACACCCAAACGGCGACGCGTGCCAAGGCAGGCGCCGACAAGGCTGGTGCCGGCGGTATGAGTAGTGCCCGCCTCTCCGGGATGGATGCGTCGTTTCTGTCCGTTGAGACACCCAGCGCTCACATGCACGTGGGCTGGGTGGCCCGCTTTGCCGCAGCTCCGGGGGCAAGCCCGATCGGCTTCGCTCCCCTTCGCGCGCACGTGGCGGCGCGACTGCCGCGGGCCCCGCGCTATCGCCAGAAGCTCGCGCGGTTCCCTTTGGGATGCATGCACCTGAATGGATCGACGACCCCGCATTCTCGATCGACCGGCACGTCTACTGGGCTCCCGGACCCCTTGACGGGCTGGTCGAGGAGGTTATGTCGGTCCCCCTACGTCGCGACCGGCCACTGTGGGAGATGTGGGTCTGCCAGGACGGCGACGGCCCTGGGTTCGCGATCGTGGGCAAGCTTCATCACTGCATGGTCGACGGGATGGCGGCGGTCGAACTTGGCTCGCTGCTCCTTGATGCAACGCCGCAGTCCCGCGAGGGCGAAGAGGCTGGATTCAATGCCGCGCCAGAGCCCGCCGCGGAGTTGCTGCTGGCGCGTGCACTGCGTGACCGGGCATCCGAGCAACTCGGTCTGCTGGGATCTTCGGTGCGCGCGCTGGGCCGCCCGGTGGACCTCGGACAGAAGACTGCTGTCGGCGCCGCACGTGTGGCCAGAACGCTGGGCAATGCGCTGAGACCGGCGCCGCCGTCGACGCTCAATCAGCAGCTCTCGCCGCTGCGAACACTGGCGATGGTGCAACGGTCGTTCGACGACCTGCGGGCAGTCAAACAGGCCTTTGGGACGACTGTCAACGACGTGATGCTCGCCGCCGTGGCCGGTGGCATCCGCAGCTATCTGATCCGCCGTGGCGAGGACCCCTTAGCGCTGAAGGCGATGGTGCCCGTGAGCGTTCGGTGTGCAGACGAGGTTCTCGGCAACCGGATCTCGTTCGTCTTTGTCGAGGTGCCCTGCGATCAGCGCGACCCCGTGGTGCGCTTGTACCGCGTGCATACCTCCATGAGCCGCCGCAAGCGCGACGGCGAGCCGCACGCGGCCGACATGACCCTGCGCGCCGCCGCAAGCACGCCACTGGTTGGCGGTCTGGTGTCCAAGCTCGTCGCAAGCCCGCGGACGTTCAATCTCACTGTGTCGAACATCCCCGGCCCCGCCGGGGACTGCTACCTGCTGGGATCGCGGCTCGCTGCGGTGTACCCCGTGGTCCCGCTGTCGGAACAGCACACGCTCTCCATAGGCATGGTCACGGTCGGCGAGAAGGCCTGCTTTGGGGTGTACGCCGACCGTGCCACCTTGCCCGACGTCGACCTGCTGGCCGGGGATATCGACTACGCGCTGGAGGAGCTGCTGGCGCGTGCCGAGCGGCGGCCGGCCGGCACCGGCCCTGCGGCACCGGCGAGCGTGGGGGCCGGGGGCACGCGCCCACCACTGCGCGTGGTGTCGACGCGCCACGAGCCTTCACCGTCGCTGCCGCGGGCGCAATCAGCGAGGCCGCTTTGAGCGACGAACTTGGCGGAGCAGGTTCGCGCGGGCCATCGTCCGGGCACGAGGACTACGGCTTCTTCGGGCCCCACTCGGTTACCTGGCGGGTGTGGCGCTACCCGACCTCGCTGACTGTGGGCTTCCAGCGGGCCGTGACCATTGAGCAGCTGGACCCGTTCCTGCTGGCCGCTGTCCGGGCGACGAACAAGGTGTATTCGCAGCCACGGATTCGCTACAACCGCACGCTGCGCTACTTCGCGACCGTGGCCTTTGGCGACACCCGATCGGCTGTCCATGCCTCGCGCATGCTTGTGAAGGTGCACGCAAAGGCAGGGGTGGGTATCGAGCCGATCTCAGGCCGCCGGTATGACGCAAACGACCCCAAGCTGCAGCTTTGGATCCACATGACCGCCTGGCATTCGATCCTCTACGCGTATGAGACCTACGGGCCCGGGAGACTGTCGGAGATCGACGAGGACCGCTACTGGCACGAGTGCGCGACTGCTGCAGCACTGCAGACGATAGACCCGGACATGGTCCCGCGGTCGCGGGCAGAGGTGCGACGCTACTTCGAGCACGAACGGCTGCGGCTGGCCGCCTCGGAGTCCACTCAGGTGATGATGCACCGAATCCTGGGCGCGCTGTACGACGTGATCGCCGAGTCACGCCCGCGTAGCTGGGTGCCGCTGGCGTGGACGGCGGCAGCGACGGTGCGGATGGCAACCATCGCAACCATGCCGCGGTGGCAACGCGAGTTGGCTGGGGTGCGCCAGTCCCGCATCACCGACGTCGCGATCAGGCCCGTCCTCCGCTTCGTGTTCGGGCTCGTGGCCGCCAGCCGAGCCAGCGAGATGCGGTGGCTACGCATCCTCTCGCCCGTGATCCTGCCAGTGATGGAGCCCGTGATCCGCGGCATCGCCCCTGCGAGACCGGTGACGTTGACTCCCGCGCAGGCCTTCCGGCGGTACGGTCTGAGCACCCCCCGCGAAATCCACACGGGACTTGCCGAAAACACAGGCGCCGTGCTGTTCGTTCGCCACCACCGGAGCGGCTGGCGTGATGGCGCCCACGCGACGCCGGCCGGAGCAGGCGCGGACGAGGCGCTGGTCGTCCACTACCACCGCACACAGCCAGAGCGGCGCCACCTCCAGCTGCTGGACGGCGCCCACAAACTGCCGAGCTGGGGATCGACAGGCGGGTTGTCGACCACAGCCGGGCGTTCCGCCCCCCTCGATCAGGGGCGCGCGCGCGAAGACCCTTAGGTACTTAGGTGGCGGCGGTGACAGGCGAGGACGCGGCGGATGACCGCTTCTTGGGCCGGTTCTCGGTCCAGGTCCTGTGCGCAAGCAGACCCGCGAGGGCATAGATGGCGAGCGCGTTGATCGCGTGCACCGGGCCGATCGCTGGGACCGACTCCGATGCCGTCCCCAGGATCGCCTGAACGACGCCCAGCACGAGCAGTCCGGCGACGAGCTTTACCTTGGTCGCCTCAAGCCGGCCGATAGAGGCAACCAAGAGCATCGCAAGCATGGCCACCACGATCACATAGCCCAGAGCCACGTGGGCGTCAAAGCCGCTTTCGATCGACTTCTGCGATATGGGCGCCGGCTTGGCATCGTGGACAGCGCGGAATGCGCCCCAGCCGGCGAGGCCCACCTGTACAACGATCGCGACGAACAGGACGCTGGTGAGTACTCGAAATGCTGCGCGCACGCGGCCCAGCATACGCAGAGAGCCGACGGAAACAGCCGCTCAGCGGCGCGACAGCACCACAACCGGGATGTCGCGGGCGGTGCGGCTCTGGTATTCGTCGTAGGCAGGCCACACCTCAGTCATCAACGACCAGAGACGCGCACGCTCCTCGCCCTCGGCGGTGGTGGCGTGCACCGGAATCGTCTCGGCCTTGACCTCGATCTCGGCAGCCGGGTCGGCCATCAGGTTCTCAAACCACAGCGGGTTCTCGGGCGCGCCGCCTTTGGAGGCGACGATGACCCAGCGCTCGCCGTCGGTCCGGTGGATCAGCGGCGTAGTTCGCTCCTGGCCGCTCCGGCGTCCGTGGGTGGTCAGTAGCAGGATCGTGGTGCCCCGCCACTGATACCCACGCTCGCCGCCACTCTCACGGTAGGCCTTGACGTGCTCGGCGCCGAAGAGGTCGTCGTCTGAAGCTGTCATGCGATCAGTCTAAAGCGGTGGACGGCGAGGACTGCCTCAGTGGAGCCAACCGGGATCGAACCGGTGACCTCCTGCTTGCAAAGCAGGCGCTCTCCCAGCTGAGCTATGGCCCCGCAGTGCCGAGTCTAGCGTCGGCACGGCCCGTGTGCACAGGGTCAACCGGCTCCTGGTGCGGCGGCTAACCCCGCCGGCGCAGGTCCACGGCGCAGCTCTAATCCAGCTCCTCGCGCGGCCCAGCCGATGGCTCGTCCCACGCAAGATCGTCGTCGTCGGGGTCGTCCTCGTCGTCGAGATCCTCCCCCTCGGGATCGTCGTCTTCTGGGAACTCGTGTTCCAGGTCGTCGTCCTCGTCGAGGTCCTCGCTGTCGAGCATCGCTTGCATGTCGACCTCAGCGGTCTCCTGGTCGCCCGAGACATCCGCTACGAGGTCGCCCGGGCGCCCTGCAGGCAACTGGTCGTCTTCGTCCTCGAACGCGTCGTCCTCCAGCAGCTGGTCGAAGGGGTCGTCGGTGGCGAGAGCGTGCGCAGCGTCGGCGCCTGCAACCTGATCCGCGTCGGCTAAATAGGCGTCCGGGGGCGCGTCGGCTGCCGTGTCATCGGCGTAGACCGGTGGGCCCAGCGCCTCCTGCTCTTCACGGGTCACCTCGCCCGGATCGGCGCCGCGCATGCGCTTGAGCTCCAGATGCTCCCGGATGGCATCGTCGAGCAGTCCCATCGGCCGAAACCTTATCGCCCCGGGGCCTCTACACTCACGTGACCGGCGCGATCGTCGTGCGTCGGCATTGCGGGGCTATAGCTCAGCTGGGAGAGCGCCTGGATCGCACCCAGGAGGTCGGGGGTTCGAGTCCCCCTAGCTCCACCTCCGTTGTCCGCTGGGGGTCGGCCGGCTCGTCGGTGCAGCGGCTGTGCTCGCGGGCACGCCGGCCCGGCGACCGATTGAGTTAGCGCAGTTCGGCCGAGCTCTTGCCCAGCAGCTGGCGGGCGACCACCAACAGCTGGATCTGCTGGGTGCCCTCGAAGATGTCGAGGATCTTGGCGTCGCGAGCCCACTTCTCAAGCAGTGAGTCCTCACCGTATCCGACGCTGCCGCACAGCTCGACGCAGCCCAGGGCGATGTCCACACAGCTGCGACCGGCCTTGGCCTTGGCCATCGATGCCTGAAGCGAATTGGGCTTGGAGTTGTCCGCCATCCAGGCCGCCTGCAGCGTGAGCAGCAGGGCCGCCTCGTAGTCGGCCTCCAATGCCAGCAGGCGAGCGGCTGCTGCGTGCTGGACGTTGGCGGGCCGTGTGTAGTCCACCGTCACCCCCGCCTCGTCAAGGCGTTTGCGTGTCTCGTCGATGCACGCGCGCGCCAGGCCCACAGCCATACCGGCCACCAGGGGACGGGTGTTGTCGAAGGTCTGCATCGCGCCCGCGAAAGACTTCTCGGTGTCGATCTCGGGACTCCCTAGGAGGTTCTCCTTGGGGATGCGGCAGTCCTCCAGGCGGAAGTTCGCGGTGTCTGAGGCGCGGATCCCGAGCTTGTGCTCCAGCCGCTCGAGGATCATCCCCGGGGTGTCACGTGGTACGACAAAGGACTTGATCGCGGCGCGCCCTTTGCTGGGATCAAGCGATGCCCAGACCACGATCAACTCGGCGCGCGAGCCCGACGTGACATAGATCTTCTCGCCGTTGAGCACATACTCGTCGCCGTCCAGAACGGCCGTGGTCCGGATCGACGCCGAGTCCGAACCGGCCTCGGGCTCGGTGATCGCCATCGCCGCCCACTTGCCCGCGAACCGCTGCAGCTGCTCGTCGTTGGCCACCGAGGCGATCGCCGAGTTGCCCAGTCCCTGTCTGGGCAGAGTGAGCGTCAGTCCCACGTCGCCGTAGCAGAGCTCGATCACCCCGAGCACCGTCGCCATGTTGGAACCGTTGCGATTGCTCTCCTCGTCGGCCTTGTCCTTGCGACGCACGCCGGCTGCGCCTGCGCCAGCGTTGCCCGCACCCGCGTCCTTGCCGTCCATGAGCGCAGCGAACATGTCCAGCTCCTTGGGGTACTCGTGCTCGGCCCTGTCGTACTTGCGCGAGATCGGCCGGAAAACCTCGCTGGCGACCTGGCTGGCCTGCTTTGCCAGCGGCGCCAGCTTGCGTGGTGTCTCAAGATTGATCATGCCGTGCTCCAGAGTTGCCCTAGGCGAGCAGCGCGCCCTCCATCAGGCCCGCAGCCCGCAGGTCGCGATACCAACGCTCGACAGGGTGCTCCTTGACGTACCCGTGGCCGCCGAGCAGCTGGACACCGTCGGCGCCGATCTTCATCCCCTTGTGGGTGCAAAGGGTGCGCGCCAGGGCCGCCTCGCGCTCGAAGCTCTTGCCCTGGTCGGCGCGGCTTGCAGCCCGCCACGTGGTCAGGCGCATGCCCTCCAGCTCGATGCCCACGTCGGCGACCGCGAATGCCACGGCCTGGCGGTTTGCGATCGGTTCGCCGAACGCCGAACGTTCCTTGACGTAGGGGATCAGGTAATCCAGTACCGCCTGACCAGTACCCACCGCCAGGGCACACCAGGCGATGCGCGCGCGCTGAACGCACTCAACGTAGGCGCTTGGGTCGCCCTCGGCGAGTACCGCAGAAGTGGGCACACGGACGTCTTCGAGGATGAGCCGAGCCGTGCTTGCGGCGCGCAGACCCATGGCCGGCTCGGGCGCCGTGTAGAGGCCTTCGACCCCGGACTCGATCACAAACAACGCCGGACCGCTGCCCGGCACGTCGGCGCTAACAACGAACAACTCCCCCGCCGCTGCCCGCGGCACCAGCGACTTGGTCCCGCTCAACACCCAGTCGGAGCCGTCGCGTCGCGCCTTGGTGGCTGGGCGCAGGGGGTCAAAGATGGGGCGCGGCTCAAGCAGCGCCAACGCCGCCGCCGGGGGTATCTCACCGGCGAACGGAGGCAGGTACTGAGCTTGCTGGTCAGCGTCGCCCCACAGCCCTATTGCGGTGGCGACAGCGCCGGGCGCAAGTGCCGCAAAGGCGATGCCCATGTCGCCGTGAGCGAGCGCTTCGGCAGCCAGGACAGCGGTCACGGCGGAGCGCTCGGCCATCACGCCCCCGAGCTCCTCGGGGATTCCCAGCATGCCCAGACCGAGTTCGGCAGCCTGTGCCAGCAGCTCGTCGGGGGTGCGCGATTGGTCGTCGGCCTCGGTGGCCGCAGTTCGCACCGCGCTGGCGGCGAAGTCCGAGATCGCCTCGCAGAGCATTGCCTGCTCCTCAGAGGGGGTGAGGTCAAACAGACCCTTGTCGGCTGCACGGGGCTGGCGGGCTGGGCTGGTCAGCTTCGTGGCTGCCGAAAATGTGCGGCCAGCCGCCGCTGCCGCGCGAGTGGTGCCCTTGGTGGCCCTGAACAGTCCACGCTCCACCGACTGGCGCACGCCCAAGCGATCGAGCACATCCGAACTCGCCAGACGCGTGGAGGAGCGCAGCGCCAGCGCCAGTCCCTTGTCGACGATGCTCATGATCGCGGCCCCGCGGTCTTGGCCTTGGGCTTGGCCGGCGCCTTCGGCGTAGCCGCCCGCGTGCTGGCCCGCTTGGTAGCACCCTCGGTCTTGGCCGCCGGCTTCTTGGCTGCGGACTTGGTCTGCAGCCCAGCAGGGGAGTCGTGCGGCGATACACGCCCGGTGAGGTGCACCGCCTCTGACTTGGCGCCGTGCGAGTTCAGAGTGAAATCGATTATCTCCGCCGAGCGATCGGCCTCGAAGCTCACACGGGCGGGCAGCAGCACCGGCTTGCGGAAGGTCACGCTCACCGCGTAAGCATCGGGCAGCTCTCCTGCGATGGCCCCCAGGCAGCGGGCCTTGGTCCACATCCCGTGGGCGATTGCGCGGGGGAAGCCAAACGCCCGGGCGCTGAGGGCATGAAGGTGAATCGGGTTGCGATCCCCCGACACAGCGCCGTAGCGACGACCTGTGTCCTCGGGCACCCGCCACTCCTGTCGCGTTATCACGTCGTCGTGAGTGTCGGCGGCAGCCTCATCGTCGCCGGATGAGCGTGGCTTCGAGGCGCCACCTGATCCGCGACGAAGCATCGTCGAACGCTCAGTCCAGACGAGCTCGCCATCGGCGTGGGCAGTGGTGAGTATCGCGAACGTGCGGCCGCGCGGGTGCGACTCCAGCGGGGTGACGGAGACGTTGAACGTGAGCCTGTCCTTCACAGCCAATGGCCGCAACTGGACGATCTCGTTGTCCACGTGCACGAGCCCTACCGCCGAGAACGGGAAGGCGCCGTCGGCCATCAGCGCCATATGCAACCCAAACGCCAACACGTGCACGTAGGTTGAGGGCACTGCGACCGTGGACGGCCACTCGCACACCTCGCGGTACTCGGCCACCCGCGCGGGGTCAATGGGGACATCGCGCAGTATCAACTGAAGGTCGGGCATGGCTCCGCCGGAGCCCGGCAGGCCCGGCAGGCGCGCGGCGCCCGGAATCAGGGTCGCGGCAGTGCGTAGGTAGAGCGGCAGGATCTGCGGCGGTCCAGTGAGCTCGCGTGTTGCCATCAGGCCCCCAGCAGGCTCTGTCCGCAGACACGGACCACGTTGCCATTCAGCCCCGCCGACGCCGGCGAGGCAAACCAGGCGATCGTCTCGGCCACGTCTACCGGCAGACCGCCCTGCAGCAGGCTGTTCATGCGCCGCCCGGCCTCGCGGATTGCAAAGGGAATGGCAGCGGTCATCTGCGTCTCGATGAACCCCGGCGCTACGGCGTTGATCGTCGCCTGATGCTCGGCAGCCAGCGCGGGCGCCATCGAGTGCACCATCCCGATCACGCCGGCCTTTGACGTGCCGTAGTTGGTCTGTCCGCCGTTGCCCGCAATGCCCGCTATCGAGGACACGCAGACAATGCGACCGTTGGGCTTGAGCTTGCCAGCCGCCAGGAGCGCATCGTTGATCCGCTCCTCGCTTGACAGGTTGATCTCCATCAGCGACGTCCAGCGGTCTGCGGGCATCTTGGCCAGCGTCCGGTCGCGGGTAACACCCGCGTTGTGGACGAGCACGTCCAGCCCGTCGGCGAAGTGCGCCGCGATCTCACCAGGCGCGTCGTCGCTGGTGATGTCCAGCTCCAGCGCCGAGCCGCCAAGACGCGCCATCAGCGCGGTAAGGTCGGTCTGCGCTGCGGGGACGTCGAGGCCGGTGACGGACGCGCCGTCGCGGGCCAGAACCTCGGCGATCGCGGCGCCAATGCCTCGTGCTGCCCCTGTCACCAGCGCCGTCCGACCCGCAAGCGGCGCATCCCAGTCGACGGACTCTGCCGCGGTAGTCGACGACGGTGGGGTCAGCCGGATCACCTGCGCGGAGACGTACGCACTGCGGGGAGACAGCAGAAATCGCAGCGTCGAGTCCATGGCGCCCTCGGCGCCGGGAGCGACGTATACGAGCTGGACCGTGGCGCCACGCCGGCCGACCTCCTTGCCAAGCGAGCGCGTAAAGCCCTCCAGCGCCCTCTGTGCGGTGTGCTCGCGGGCGCTCTTAGCGTTCTCCGGTGGCGTCCCCAAGACGATCACCCGGCCGCTTCTCTCCAGCGCATCCAGCGCCGGGTAGAAGAAGGCCTGCAGCGCGACCAGCGACGCCGAGTCGCCGATTCCCGTTGCGTCAAAGACAAGTGCCTTGAAGCGCTGCCTGGCACCCTTGGCCGCGAAGTTGGCTGCATCGACCTTGGCATCTCCAATCAGCCGCCGCGCCGGGTCGCCGTCGACCACGGCGGTGGCAGCGTCCAGGCCCTCCAGCGCCACCAGGAGCGGCCTCGCCAAACGGCTGTTGGTCGCCGCTCCGAGCAGAACCTTGCCGCTGATCACGGGGGCGCCCGGGACGAACCGCTCAAGCGTCGGTGGCGAAGGAGCGCCGACACGCTTGGCCAGCCCGCCGACAACTGGGGCTCGCATCACCCGTGTGTAGGTGTCTGCCACTTTCGCCTCCCTGTCCCTATCGCTCCACCACGGCAACGACACCCTGGCCACCGGCGGCGCACACCGAGATCACGCCACGGCCGCCGCCCCGCTGCGCGAGCGACTTGGCCAGACCCGCCACGAGCCTGCCGCCGGTGGCGGCGAAGGGATGCCCAGCGGCCAGCGAGCCGCCGTGGACGTTCAGCTTGTCGGTCTCGATGGCGCCCAGCGGCTCGTCGCGGTCCAATCGGGAGCGGCAGAACTCCTCGTCTTCCCAGGCCTTCAGGGTGCAGAGAACCTGCGCTGCAAACGCCTCGTGAATCTCGTAGAAGTCGAAGTCCTGAAGAGTCAGGCCTGCGCGGTCGAGCATCCGCGGCATGGCGTAGGCCGGTGCCATCAGCAGCCCTTCGCGCTTGGTCACATGGTCCACCGCGGCAGTCTCGGCTTGGGTGAGGTATGCGAGCACCGGTAGGCCGCGCTCCTTCGCCCACTCCTCGCTGGCGAGCAGCACCGAGGACGCACCGTCGGAGAGCGGGGTCGAGTTGCCGGCGGTCATGGTGCCGTCCGGCCCGCCGAACACAGGCTTGAGCTTGCTCAGACGCTCGACCGTGCTGTCCGGCCGCAGGTTCTGGTCTCGCTCCAGGCCGCCGAACGGGGTGACCAGATCGTCCGTGAAGCCGGCCTCGTACGCGGCTGCGAGATTGACGTGACTGCGCGCGGTCAGCTCATCCTGTGCCACGCGGGCGATGTCCCATTCCTTGGCCATGACCGCGCAGTGCTCGCCCATCGAGAGCCCCGTCCGCGGCTCCTCGTTGCGGGGAGGCTCGGGCACCAGCTGGCCCGGCCGCAGGCCCGTCAACGCCATCGCCCGAGCCTTCAGGGTCTTGGCGGAGTTCGCACGGACCAGCACGGCGCGCAGGTCGTCGCTTAGCGTGATCGGGGGGTCCGAGGTGGTGTCGACACCAGCCGCGACCCCCGACTCGATTTGGCCAAGAGCGATCTTGTTGGCCACGAGGATCGCCGCCTCAAGGCCGGTACCGCAGGCCTGCTGAATGTCATACGCCGGCGTCTCCGGAGCGAGCTTGCACCCCAGCACCGACTCGCGTGTGAGCCCGTGATCACGGGGGTGCTTGAGCACTGCGCCGGCGACCACCTCACCCAGTCGCTGGCCGGCCAGATCGAAGCGCTCCACGAGACCTTCCAGCGTGGCGGTAAGCATGTCCTGGTTGCTGAACTGCGCGTATGCGCTGTTGGAACGGGCGAACGGGATACGGTTGCCACCAAGGATCGCCACCCTGCGCGGGGATGTGCCATTGACAGCCATCACGCCGCCTTGACCGTCGTCGCCCGGTAGCGCGCGGCCCGCTCGCGCAGGCCGGGACCCAGCGTGGTTATGAGCATGGCCGCGGCGTCCTCGGCTGAGATGGCGTCAGTGCGCAGCCACCACCGGCCAAGCGCCTCGGCGGCCCCCAGGACGGCGCTTGAAAGCGCCTGGACTTCCGTGCTGGCGCGCTGGCGGCGATTGGTGGGCAACTGCTCCAGCAGCGTTGCGCCGACAAGGTCTGCAAGCCGCTCGCGGTAGACGCCGACCATGCGCGCCAACTCGCCGCTGGCGGGGAGCGTCTCGTCAAAGAGCAC